>CAJZIB010000001.1 GCA_916049555.1 uncultured Candidatus Saccharibacteria bacterium
GTCACGCCAAAGACGGTTGAGGTCACCAAAAATGACTCACTCGACTCTCCGTTCACGGTTTATATCAGCGGTATCGACAATCGCGACCACACTCTGCCGTTTGCTGCCCGCTCCGACGTCAATCTCATCATGGTCTTCAATCCCAAAAAACATAAAATCCTCATCCTTAATACCCCTCGCGACTTTTATGTCCCGCTCGCCATGAACGGTAAGCTCGACAAACTCACTCACGCCGGCCTCTATGGCGTTAATGAATCGATTCATACTCTCGAAAACTTCTATGGCATCAAATTTAATTACTATGCCCGCATTAATTTTGATGCTACCTCCTCTGTGATTGACCAGCTTGGCGGTGTCGACGTCACGATTCCATATGTCGTCAATACCTATCACGGTAGGCGCCATTATGAACCAGGCACGTACCATCTAAACGGCGATCAGGCTCTCGATTTTGCTAGGGAACGCGTTTCGATTAGTTGGGCTGGTGGTGACCGTGAGCGCGGCCGCAATCAGGAAAAAATTCTTTCCGCAATGCTTCATAAATTACAAACTAGTCCAAATGACCTCAATCGCATTGATCAGATTTTTGCCTCCATCGCCAAGAATATTCAGACCAACTTCACTAGTGACGATCTCAAATATCTCGTCCAGCGCCAGCTTACCACGCTCGCCAGCTGGCAAACTGAATTAATCGACGTTGACGGCAAGGCTGACATCACTTCCACCTTCACCTATCCTGAACCAAAGCACTTTGTCTGGCACCCATATCAAGATTCTGTCGACCGCGCCAAGGCCAAGCTCCAGGAATATCTCCAAAACTAAATATCAAAATTTAATAATATTAAAAAACTAATCATAAAAATTAATCTAAAATTAATCTAAAAATAATCTTAAGATCCTATCACAAACATGACCTCAAAAAATACACCAAAAATTCATTCAAAAACCGCAACCATTCTTTTGGCACTCCTGATTTTTCAAATGCTTTTTATTTTTGCCATGTCGTCTTTCGGTCCAGATTCTTCAAACGCGCAAAGTAATTTCTTTGTTAATCTAATTTCCGGGCTCGTACCAAATCTTAAAACTAGTACCTCGGCGTCAGCCTTTGATCTCAAAACCCTCGTCTTCTTCGTCCGTAAAACCGCCCATTTTACCGAATACGCTATTTTAGGCCTCCTCTTCTACCTTAATCTAAAACATCACTCAAATAAAAAACAATCACTAAAGCAACACTCAGGCCAAAAGCAATCGCCAAAGCTCTTCGCTCTAGCGATTCTATTTAGCGCCCTCTATGCTTGCACCGATGAATTTCATCAGCTTTTTGTTCCTGGCCGCACCGGACAGCCTTTTGACGTCTTAGTTGACACGCTCGGCGCCACTTTTGGCTGTCTCGTCGTCCTCGCCGTCCAAAAAATCAGAACCCGGCTAGCTCTTCGTCGTTCTTAATTAAATCAGACAAATCAAAACCCAGCTAATTCTTCGTCGTTCCTAGCCAAATTACAAGCCGGCTAATTCTTCGCCGTTTTTAATCATCTTGCGATAATGCTCTTCGCCAGCGTATTTCAGAATTTTCTTCTGTGCTTTCTCAAATTTCAAAAACAGGGAACCGTCCGCTCGGTGAATATCCGTGCCGAGATAGGAAATTAAGTGTCGCTTCAATAAAATCTTTAACGTCTTTTTTGCCTTGCCGCCATACTGTCCGACGATACTCCCAAAATTCCCCTGCAATTTTACTCCCAGCTTAACTAGGTCCACTGCGGCGTCTGGATTTTTTTGTAAGAATAAATAGCGCTCTGGATGTGCCAAAATCGGTGTAATCCCACGTGCCTTCAGTTCAAAAATCATGTCGCGCAAAAACGGCACTTCTGCATAAAACGGCAGCTCAAACAGAATCTGATAACGAACGCCTTTCTTGCCTTCGAAATCGCCGCCGAGTGCAGATGATTTTTTTGCCACCAGGTGGTCAACCATTTTTGGATCGATATAGATTTCGTTGCCAGGTAGTAAAATAAACTTCACGCCGGCCTGATCAAGCTCCTTCTGTAGTTTCTCACGAAGCAGCTTTTTCTTCTGATTGTCAGCCGCCTGCTCACTATCGGCAATGAAATGTGATGTACAGAAACCACCGCGAAAACCTAGCGCTGCCAGCTTTCTCGTCATCTCGACACTCTCTTGCATCGAGCGGCTGCCGTCGTCAATGCCAGGCAGGATATGTAAGTGTAAATCAATCATAATCTAATTATATCCCACCCGCATCAAACTAGTAGCTGTAGTATTTGTTGTAGTAGTCGCCGCGACGTTCATCTACGGTACGGTTCAAGACAACACCGGAGACCTTCACGTCAATCGCCTCAAGCGCCTTCTTTGAATTCTGCAAGTCTTCAATCGTAGTGATATTTGCAGAACAGACAACCACGGTGCGGTCTGTTTTCTTAGCCAGAATCAAAGAGTCTGAAAGTCCGTCAAGTGGCGTGCCGTCAAGGATGACGTAATCGTACTTTTCTTTCGCCTCGTTCAGCAACTCTTCCATGTCACTGGAGTCTAGTAATTCACTTGGATTTGGTGGCACCACACCACGCGTAATTACACTCAAACTCTTCACTGTAGTTTTCTGTACATATTTTTCATATGTCTTAGCCTCATTCTCAGCTAGCAAGTTGGAAAGCCCAGCCTTGTTTGAGAGAGCAAAGATTTCGTGTTGACGACCAAGACGCATGTCACAGTCGATCAAAAGTACTTTCTTCTGGGTTTTCGCAAAAGCCACGGCGAGGTTTGATGCGATAAAACTTTTACCTTCGTTTGGCGTCGAGCTGGTAATCAATACAGTATTCGATTTCTTATTATTCAAAGAGAAGTAAAGACTGGTACGAATCGTACGAAAATCCTCACTCACCTTTGATTTCGGATTGTCGCGAAGTACAAGCTCGGAATCTTCATCAATCTCGTCGGCCTCAGTCTCGTCAATCTCGGCTTCTTCAGCCTCTTTTTCAGCCGCTAATTTTTCTTGAAGCGCCTTCTCTTCAGCAATAATCTTTCTACCAACTGCCTTAATCTCCACCACTTTTTTTACTGGAGCTTCTTCAGTTTTTTCTTCCGTCTCACTCTCTGCCTCGTCAGATTCTTCCGAGATGGCTTCCTCAGTCTCAAGCTCTAAGGCCTTCTTTGCTTCCTCGCGTGCCAGCTTCTTTGCTAGTTTCATTTGCTGCTTTTCAAGCTTCATAGCTTGCTTAGCCTCTTTTTTAGCACGTTTTTCAGCTTCTTTTTTGCGTTTTTCCTTTTGCTTTTCAGTCTCTAACTTTCGCACCTTACCAAAAATTGGTAGCTTAAATAATTGCTCAATCTGTTCAGTAGTTTTAATCGTACGATCAAAATAGAACATCAGGAAGATAATTGCGGTAGCGAGCATCACGCCAGCAGCAAGATAAATTGCCTCTTGTTTCACCACGTCCACATTATATGGCTTCTGTGGCTCGACTGCGCGGTCCAGCACGTTGACGCTTTTATCGTTATAAATTAAGCCAATCTCGGAAGTAAATACCTCAGCAATGCTATTTGCAAGCTCAAAAGCATGGTAATGATTGGCATCCACCACGGAAATACTAATAATCTCGGTATCTTTGAGGGAAGAAACATTAATCTTTTTCACAAGCTGCTCATAAGAGTCGTCAATCAACATCTCACGCTTCACGCGATCGAGCACGCGGTGGGATTTTACTACCTCGGTATAAGTATCAATCAAGTTTTTGTTGGCGTTGATTTCATTTTGCACGGTATTTTTTGATTTATCCGAGCTCAAAATTACGGTTGCCTGAGCCTTATATTCAGGTTTCTGCACAAAAATAGTATAAAAAGTACCGCCAGCGACAACGAGTACCACAAAAGTTACAAACAAGATCAAGTGCTTCTTGAAATAAGCCAAAAGATCTCTCAAATTAATTTCTTCCATATCCCATATTATAACATAAAACAACCGGTATTGTAAAGAGTTATCATATCAAAACAGAATAATGCAATAAGGATAAGCTGTATCTGTAAAATGATCATTTACTATAAATAACGGTCTAGTCCCACCCCTGTAAAGCTTGCATTTTTTTAATGTTTCTGCTAAAATCTCAGGTATTGCTCTTTTCCACAAGTCATTCTAGAGTATTTTGACTTACGAGGTGGGTCGGTCGCGAGCAATAGAATTAAACGGAGTAAGAATTTTACTTATGCGTAGACTTAAACGTGAATCTTCGCGCAAAAAGTCGAAAATTCCTCCTGCCCCATGGCAAGAGTTCATTATTTACTAATCAGAAGGGTCAAACTTCCTTGAAGATTCAGCCTGAGAGCTAAAAACGCAAATCTTCAAGCACGATTATTAAATAAGGAAAATATCACCCCAAAAGGTGATATTTTTTTGATTCTATCTTGCTAATCAGTACAATACTATCTTGCCAATCAGTGGAACGCTATATCGCTAATCAGAGCAGCACTTTAGGTTTCCCCTATTCTCTAAGATGTGGTATTATTTTTTTATGAGAATATTGTCTGGAGAATTGAAAACGAAATTAAATCAAACCGTAACTGTTGCCGGTTGGGTTAATTCCCGCCGTGACCATGGTGGCCTCATCTTTATTGATTTACGCGACCATCAGGGAATTATCCAGTTAGTCATCACTCCAGAAAATAATCAGGCCTTCACCCTCGCTGAATCTTTGCGCGATGAGTTTGTTATCTCCGCAACTGGCCTCATCCGCGAGCGCGCCGCTGATCTTAAAAACCCAAACATCGAGACTGGCGACATTGAACTCGTGGTCGAAAGCATCGAACTCTTGAATCGCTCCGACACTCCTCCAGTCAATACCCACGACGATGGACCTGAATCCAGCGAGGAGCTTCGCCTCAAATATCGTTATCTTGATTTGCGTCGTCCAAGCATGCAAAAGACTCTGAAGCGCCGCGCCAAGTTTTATTCCTACCTCAGAAATTACATGGATCAGCACGACTTTATCGAGGTCACCACGCCAATTCTTGCGAACTCCAGCCCTGAAGGTGCTCGTGACTTCCTAGTGCCATCCCGTCTGAAACCAGGTCTCTTCTATGCACTTCCTCAAGCTCCTCAGCAGTTCAAACAGCTCCTCATGGTTGGCGGCCTGCCACGTTATTATCAGATCGCTCCATGTTTCCGTGATGAGGATCCACGTGCTGACCGTCTTTATGGTGATTTTTATCAACTAGACTGTGAGATGTCCTTCGTTGATAAGGGTGAAACCGTCAGACAGACTGTCGAGCCACTCATCAAGTCTCTCGTCACCGACTTTGCCGGCAAAAAACTTTTCTCTGAAGAAATTCCACGCATTTCATACCAGGAATCAATGGAAAAATATGGCGTCGACAAGCCAGATCTTCGCTATGGTATGGAAATGATTGAGCTTACGGAAATCTTGAAAGACACTAGCTTCAAGGTCTTCCAGAGTCCATGTGTCAAAGCTATCTGTGTTGAAAATGGTGCCAGCCTCACTCGTTCTCAAATCGACCAGTTTACTGAAAAAGCCAGAAAGCTTGGCGCCTCCGGTCTCGCCTACATCATGTATGAAAACGGTACCGAAAAAAGTCCAATTGCTAAATTCTTGCAACCTGAAGAACTTGCCAAAATCAAAGAAGCCACTGGCGCTAAAGATGGTGACGCTGTCTTCTTCTGTTCTGATGATCGCGCCAAGGTGAATAAAATCCTCGGACAACTTCGCATCGCTTTTGCAGATCACTTTAATCTTAAAGACGACTCCATCGTTGCGCTTTGCTGGATTGTCGACTTCCCATTCTACGAATGGAATGATGGCGAACATAAGATCGACTTCGGTCACAACCCATTCTCGATGCCAAAAGGCGGTCTCGCCGCTCTTGAAGCTGCAGAAACCGATGAAGAAAAACTTGCCATCGTCGCTGACCAGTACGACATGGTGATGAATGGCTACGAAATCTGTTCTGGCGCCGTCAGGAATCACAATCCTGAAATCATGTACAAAGTCTTCGATATTCTTGGCTATGGTCATGAATATGTCGAGAAGCGCTTTGGTGGCATGCTTAATGCCTTCAAATTTGGTGCACCTCCACACGCCGGCTGTGCTTTCGGTATCGAGCGTATCTTCATGGTCTTAAACGATACAAAGAACATCCGCGACATTGTAGCCTTCCCAAAGAACGGCTCCGGTATCGACCTCATGATGAGTTCTCCATCCTTCGTTGATGAATATCAGCTAAAGGATGCGCATATTCAGATTATTGAAGACGAGGAATAAGAAACTCTAGCCTAGGTCAGAAAAATCCAAACCTAGGCTAGTCTTGAAAAATATCCAAAGATCTATTCTAGATTTAGAAAAATAAACTTTAATCTAAAAGCCCTAGCCATAAAAAATCTACACTGCGGTGTAGATTTTTTAAGACTCTTTTAGGCAAAGATCACATTTTAAGCGAAGATCACAATACTAAGCAGCACACAGGCGAGCAAAACTCGGTAGTAGCCAAAGGCTGGGATCGAATTTTCCTTCTTGAAGAACTTCATCACTACTTTCAAAGCGATTAGGCCAGAGATAAAAGCGACCAAATTAGAAAATAGCAGCATTTGCCAGTTTGCGGCAATATAGGCGCGACTGGAACTCGAAAGTAATGATTTACCACACACTGCCGTCATAATTGGGAGAGAAGCAAGGAAGGAATATTTTGCAGCTGAAGCAGAGTTCATTCCCATCACACGACCAGCAATAATCGTTGATCCAGAACGCGAAACACCTGGAATCAAAGCAAATACCTGTGCAAGGCCAATCACAAGCGCCCTTTTATGAGGTAATTTATTTTCGTCTGTCTCAGATTTGTGTGGCAAGCGATTTACGAAAATCATCAAAAGCCCCACGGTACCCATTGCGATTGCAATCGTGGTCAGAGCGGAGAAGAAGCTATGTTGCTCAATAAATTTTGATAAGACCAGCCCAATCAGACCAGCAGGAATTGAAGTGATCAAAAGATTCATTGCCATATGTACATCACGTTTCACAAATACCTGTTTTAAAATCTTCAAAATTTCCTTGCGATAGTAAATTAAAAGTGCAAACAAGGTTCCGAAATTAATCAGCTCCAAAAAGAAATGAAAATCGTCCGCGCGACTCCCGGCGCCTAATAATTTTTGGACAAGTTCCAAATGTCCGGAAGAAGACACTGGAATAAACTCGGTCAGACCTTGCGTCAAACCTAAAACAAGTGATTCAATTACATTCATACTAGCATTATAGCGAATAATCTGTTTTCTTTACAATCTTGAAATATCATGTATAATATGTCAAAAGAATATTATTAAAAATCACAGGGAATTAAATTAATGCCGATTATCAAATCTGCAAAAAAGGCAGCACGCCAAGCAGTCAAACGCACTGCGCAGAATCAACAAATTAAAAAGTTCATTAAGGCCGCTCTTAAAGCTTTCAAGGCTGAACCAACTCCTGAAAATCTTTCAAAAGCTCAGTCTGAATATGACAAAGCTGCAAAGAAAGGTCTTTTGAAGAAAAATACCGCTTCTCGCCGCAAAGCAAACTTAGTTAAAATCGCTAAGGCTGCAAAAGCTGAAGTCAAAGAAGCTCCAAAGACTGTGAAAAAAGCTGTTGCAAAGAAGCCTGCAGCTAAGAAAACTGCTACAAAAAAGGCAACCACTAAAAAAGCAACTGCCAAGAAAGCTTAACTAATCTTTAAAATAGGGCCCAGCGCCCTATTTTTTGTCTGATAATTCAAGCAAAAAAGTTTCCAGCAAAAGCCAAGGCTCTTTCGAAAAGCTAGTTTGTTTTAGCATCATGTCAATTTCGGCGAGTTTCTTCACAATGCGTTTTTCGCGTTCACCATTTGGTTTGGCCGCCAGTAAATCCACTGCCTTCTTGGTCCAGGACCCCACTGTTAGGTATGGACTATTATTCTCCTCAGCCTCACGCAGCAGTTTTACCGCCCTCTTTCCGTCGGTCAAGGCAATATCAAACACGCGAAAAGTTAAGAATTTGTCTACCTCTTCAGTAATCTTAAATTCATCAATCTTCACCTGCTGTGGATTTTTCTTCGCTACAGTAGCCAGTTCCTTATAGACGGCATTTCTCTTGTCGATCTTCTGTTCTAAAATCACAATCTTGTGTTCAGTCTCAAGATATTTTGGCAGCTCTGCAAATAATTCTTTCTTTGCCCCCAAATCCTTGATTAAGATTTTTCTTGTTTCAGAAAACAACGTCGTACCCTGGAAAATCGACACCAAATCTGCCTTTTCTAGACTCTCTGCGTCAATTACTTCATAGTTCTCACCCAAAAAGTCCTTAGCTTTCGACTCGGCTTTTTTGCGATCGTCTCCATCAATCAGATAAATCATAAAATCTTCTTTTGGCAATGTGGGCAAAGATGCGTACCGCGACCTGCCACCTTTATTTTAATAATTTCCGTTCCACAGCGGTTGCAAGGCTCTCCTTCTCGGCGAAAAACTTGCGCAAATTTCTGTAGGTAATCCCCACGTGTACCATCCGCCTTCACATAAGTTGCCATCGTGCTGCCACCAGAATCAATCGACGCCTGCATCACCGATTTTGCCGCCTCCAATAAGTCGGAGATCTCTGTTTCACTCAGTGATCCGGTCAATCTTTCTGGATGAATTTTAGCTAAGAACAGCGCCTCGTCCGCGTAAATATTACCAAGCCCGGCAATCACTGTCTGATCAAGAATAGTCGGTTTTATCTCCGCGTTCTTATGTCTTGCTAGGTTTTTAGAAAACTCCGCCACGCTCATTTGCCATGGCTCTTTGGCTAGCTTCTTAATAAAACTGTCTTGTATCACCTCGTTAGTCTCTAGAATCTTACAAAACCCAAACTTCCGCTGGTCATTAAAATATAAAGTCCCGTTCTCGAGGGTGAACGATACGCGAGTCTGCTTATTTGGTAACTCCGAGAAGAAGCTATCCGTCGGGTGGCCGCCCGCAAAACTTTTTTCGTCATAAAGCGAGGTTTTAAAATCACCAGCCTCAATCATTTCTCGATAATCCTTGCCGGATTCCTCGCCGAAAGCTCGAAAAATAAGCTGTCCGGTCATTCTCAGATGTATCATCATCGAAACTCCGTTTGCAAAATCAAAAATCAGCGCCTTTCCAAAACGGCGAATAGCAATAATTTCTTGCCCAAAAATCAACTCCTTCGGGCCGATAAAAGATTTATCACAAAAAACCTGCACAGTCTGCACGTGTTTTCGCAAAATAAACTGATCTAGTCCCCGGCGAATTGTTTCAACTTCTGGTAACTCTGGCATGGCTCTATTTTATCCTAAATTCCGCAAACTCTCCACATTAAAAAAGCGCAGGTCTCAGCGCAGATCTATCGGTTAGACAAAACAAAATATGTGCAAACCTCTTAAACGTGTAAAATCTCAAGAATCATCAAGCTTATGCTTGACTATAATTATAAAATATTGTAGAATCGCGGCAACTACGGGGAAGGTCCCCGAGAGTTCTTTGAAAGGAGTGTAACATGAAAAAGCAGAATTTGTTACCGTTGGCAACCGTTGTTGCACTTTGCATGAGTGCAACGTCTATCACTGTCCCGCTTGGCGCGCTCAATTTTGGCGCACAGACGGTTTATGCAGGTGTTGTAAAACGCAGCGCTTCTAGTAAGACTGCCGGCACGACATCCGCCGCAACTACTGACGCATCTTCGGATGCAAACACCACTAAGCAGGAAACCTCGATCGGCACTGCAGCTTTCAGCGACGGCAAGACCTACACCGAAGTTGATTCGAATGGTCAGGTCGTCACTCAGCGTGATTTGCAGGATGGCGCTTCGAAGTATGCCATCCCCACCTTCCATGGAAAGCCCTACTCAAGCGATTTTCATCGCATTGGTGGCGGCTACATCGAAGACGAGCTGGTCTTTAATCCGCTCATTAATGGCGATGGGAGCCCCCGCAAGCTTAAGGATCCTGTAATCTATCCCGTGAATGTGTACAAGTCAAGCGATTGGTTGCTTCCGAATGGCGTCGCAAAGACACCGGGTTATCTCGGCGCAGAGCTTGAATTTGAAACAGCAAGCTTTGATGATAGAGGAACTACGGATTTAACCCCTACTCCGGAAACCGCTGCACACCACATGATGAGGTTGATTTATGCGACGAAGTATACCACGGAGAATCATCCTTGGCCTGCAATCAATCCGATAACCAATAAACCGCTGTGGGATACCCAGCCGTTTTGGAGAAGCGACAATAGCTTTGATCTGTACGGATACTTGAAGCAGTTCACCCCTGAATATAAAGATTGTCGCGGATTTATGCAGGTGGATGGATCTGCACCAAGGAAATACGGAAGTCGAAATACTATGTACGGCAGCGTCTTTGAATACGTACATGGCTACGACGATCACTATTATATCAATAATCCGGATGATTATCCGCATGGTCCTGCATTCATGGTACATATGCAGTTGAGTAACTCTGTGGTCTTCCAAAAAGACTATGATGGTGCACCAGCTGGATTGATGTTTGGATCAACTTATCCGACAGCGGATGGTAAATGGGCGTATAGCGCCGATGCTCAGGTTCGAATTGAACCCGGCTATGAAGGCCAGAAAATCCGCATTACCGGAACAAATGATGCGTATATCAACGAGGGGGTGCTTAAAGGCCTCGAAATGATTATGCATTACTATGTTGAAGATCATTCCCTCAACAATGCACTTGGTGGGGAGTATGGTTGGGTAAATATCCCCATCCCCGGCCTTGATGCAGAAAAGGCGAAAGTTGTAGTTTTTAGAGGAAAGTCCTAAGTAACTCTGCTGGTATGTGGAGAAGATACCGTGTTTATCTCCTGGCGCCTGGTTTTTCCAGGCGCCTTCCCATTTGACCGATTCCGCTTTTGGCTATATACTTTAACAGAAATATCTAATGGATTTAAAGTATGCATTTCACTCCTCGTATAAAAAAAATCATAGTAGGGTTCTTTCTTGGATTTCTTTTGGCAATAATTGCTAGTACTTCCAACTCATTTGCAGTAGAGAAACCGGGCGGTAGCTCTGGTGGTCAGGGTGGAAAAATTAACTCTTGTGGTAGTAACCCAGGGGCAATATGTTATAGTAGCCACAATGATAGTGCAAGTGAGGTCAGTGGTGGAGGTGGCGAATGGGTGAAGATATTTATAAAAACTAAAGAATTCGAGAGTGTAAAAAATTCTATACCTTATAGCATGCTTCGAGGAAATTATCATATAGATAAAGATACTGACAAACATATTAAATATGGATCTGACCCCAAGGTTATTACAGGGTGTGGGGAAGCGGATTATATTTATGTTTTTATTTCGCATACGTATATAAATAACCCAAATTCAAACCCACCCTATCCAGCAAGAATGACAGGATATGGTCCAAACAGCTTCTCGAACTTTTGGGAGCACATGGAAAATGGAATAACGGTAGAGCAAAGATATGTAAAACGAGCTGGGGATAATCACGCCGATTATAATGAGGCAAAAGACGCCTATTTTAAATATGTAGCGCGCACTGGCCAAGGCGACGATGCGGTAGCTGAGGCAAAATGGAGACAAGGTCAATTCTCCTGGTTCTGTTCCTGGGATGCAGAGAAGAAGCCTGATTGTGACCCGAACGATCCGACTTGTAATGATAAAATCATCCCGCCAACCCCAACGGCTGGCAGTCTCAACTGTGGTCGCGATCTCCCTGGCGTTTCCACTTCGCCATACAAAGGCAATACTGTCGCCGACTCTGGCGTCGTCAATCTCTCCTATACCGGTACCCTAGATTTTCGTAACTGGCAAAATACTACAAAGGGGAAGAATTATGTTCTAGCTCGGCCGGGAGACTCAGTCCGTTTCAAACACTCCATGTGTTATACCGCACAAGCAGTTGGCCGCACTCTGCAGGGTCGCCCAACTCCAGACAAAGAAAATCATTTTCAAATTTATGCAAAACGCAACGGCAGCGAGGATAGTCGTTATCTTTTCGGTCAGTCCGAGTTGCTCGATGGTAATCAGCGTACTGTCCATGCCCACACTCAGCACCAAATCCGTGGTAACGGTATTATTTCTGCCGACTATGGCTTCACTACAGAATCTCCAACTGGCAACCCGACTCCAGATTATCTCTGTAACTCACCGATTTTCATAAACAGTAATAACCGCGGCATCCAGAACGGTTTCCAAATTCCAGGCTTCGCGACCGGTGTCACGAACTGTAATTCCGCCAACCGCACCACCAACAATTCTGAAGTCGGCAGCGTGATTTCACAAGGTTTGCGCTACGACGATATTCGCACCTGGGTTTCCTACACCACTCAGTTTGTCGGTAGATGTGGCTGTGAACGCGATGAGGCATATGAAAATCATTTCAAACAGACTTCGTATGATACTGCCGGCACCTCGAGTGACCCAAGAACCGAATGGGGCCAAAACTACGTCTCTTGTCGTGCTAGTGGTACCTGTAACCATGGTGAAGATACAAGATACAGACCAACCTATACATATGAATTTCCGCTTACCACTGAAAATCGCGGCACCAAAGAAACTGAATCCAAGGTTTATGTCCCATATAACTTCAATACCTATGTCACTAGCTTCATCGATGCCGAGGACATCGCTTTCGCTGGCGAGCAGGTTGACATCGGTGGCTCCTACCATATTCTGCCAAGGCAAAACGACGTTGTCGCTAAAAATGCCTACGCCACCGTCACTTCCAGCAAGGAAACTTTCCGTATTTATGAAATGATTCTCCCAATCTATGCCACTCCAAACACCTTCTCTGGCAACGAACGCTCTGCTCAAGACGTCTGTCAGTATTACGGCATTTCCAACTGTAATCTCGTTAATACTATCAATGGGCCAATGAACGCCAGTGGCAACTATAGTGGTGAGAGTAAAAACACCGGCACCTTCTCTCGCACTATCCCAGACAATGAAGAATATGTTGGCTTTAAATACTGTACTGCCACCTCGATCTGGCCAGCCTCCTCTCATGTTGGCACCACCAATACAGTTGATGAAAACATCAGTGGTCCAGCCATGAACGGTGGTGACGAAAGCAAATATAACGTCTCTGATCTCTCTTGTATCACTATCGCCAAGAAGCCAAACTTCCAAGTTTGGGGTGGCGGTATGTACACTAACGGTAGCATCGAAACCTCCGTCAGTAAAAAAGTGCCAGGTAGCGGCTTCAATCCTTATCCAAATGGCACTGAAAAGATTTTCGGTTCATGGGATGAATATCACGTAATTGCTGGCAGTAATGTTTCCGGCTTTGGCTCTGGGGCCTCCCTTGGTTATGAAAGAGGCTATCGCTTTGATGTTCCAACTGGTGGCGCCAATCTTAATGATAGTCGCAATAATCTCACCGTCGCAAGCCGCGGCCGCACTGGTTACTCTGGTGTACCAGGTCTTCCATCAAGCCTCTTAGCCCGCCTCAAGGCAAGATATCGCGATAATATTGAAAAAATCAGTCGCCTCAAAATCACCACGCACGACACTGGCTTGCAGAACGCTTATATTAAAGGTGATGTTAATCTCTCGCAAATTAGTCTTCCGGATTATAATCCAAATGCCGCTAGTACACTTGGCGTGATGAAAAATAGTCTCTACAAAACTCTTTCCGCCGACGATTCAAAGAATAATACTCTCGTTCTCTATGTTGACGGTACCCTCAATATCGATCAGAATGTCTGTTATGCCACCTCTGCATACTACTGTGAAGGAATCTCATCCACCATACAAAATAATTATGCTGATATTGCCACAAACTCCATCACTAAGCTTCCTCAGATCCTCATCTTTGCAAAACAAATCAACGTGTCAGATCAGGTAACTCGTATCGACGCCTGGCTTATTCTCGACGAAGATAATGCACCAAACAATCTCAATACCTGTTCAACCTATGCCGAACCTTCAGCTCTCGTCTGCTCGAAAACTCTCGTCTTTAATGGTCCCGTCTTTGCCAAGAGTCTCACCTTGAGGCGCACCGGCGGCGCCAACCACGGCGGCGGCATAGCAACTCGTGACAACGCAGGCTCTCGTGAACTTGGCACTTCCTTCAGGCATCTTCCAGGCGATACCTATTATTTTACGGCCAATGATGGCTCAGTTGCGCCAGGTGAAATCTTCAATCTCCGTTCAGACGCCTACTACTGGGGTATGGGGCAGGCCCAGCGTTCCGGCATTGCGGAAGTTGTTTACCAACGTGAACTTGCACCACGATACTAAAACTAAAATAGTACCCTTCCTCGTCAATTTTAAAATAAGTAGCCCACTTCCACGTCAGCTTGTCAAAACAAAACTCTTATGCTAAATTTATATAAAATAGGTCAACACAAAAATGGATTCTGGAATGCAAAATAATCAACCAAAAACACCTGCTTCAAGCACGATAGATGCTGCCATGAAGGCACCACACCCAGGTGACTCTGATTTTGGTCTGAATCCAGAAGACGCCGTCTCAAAGGTTGCCGATAAAATCCAGCATGCCACCAATATTCTGATCGCCCTCTCTAAAGACCCTAATGTTGATGAGATTTCCGCTGCCATCGCCCTAGCCTTTGTTCTAGACCAGCAGAAAAAACATGTCACAGCTATTTACTCCGGCCAGACTCCAAATGCGCTTGAATTTTTGCGCCCTGAAGAAACCTTCCAAAAAGACATTAGTGGCTTGCAAGATTTTATCATCGCCCTCAATAAGTCGAAGGCCGACCACCTTATCTATCAGGTTGAAGGCGATTATGTCAAAATCCTTATCACCCCATACAAGGGTCAAATCAAAAAAGAGGATCTCGAATATTCCTATAGTGACTACAATGTTGACCTCGTGATCGTCTTCAATGTTAATTCTGGTAGCGAAATCGACTCCGCCCTTTCTGAGTATGGACGTATCATGCATGATGCCATGGCGATTAATATTACCTCCAGCGTGCCGGGTCGCTTTGCGGATCTTGAATGGAGTGATCCTTCAAAATCTTCCGTTTGTGAAATGGTCTACAATTTACTTGGTGAGCTTGAAATTGACAATACTCCACAAGAGGTTGCCACTGCTTTGCTTACCGGTATTCTTTCTGCCACCGAACGCTTTTCGAATAATCGCACTAAACCAACCACCATGGCGGTCGCCTCAAAACTCATGGAAGCCGGCGCCGACCAGCAGCTAATTTCCTCCAATATCTTAAAAGCAGAGACCCCAGCTGTAGCTGCTGAAAATCCTTTTGCAACCCAATCCCCAATCACCACTCAAACGCCAGCAACTCCAGTAGTCCAAGAATCACAAGAGGCTCCAGCGACTTCAACCATTCAAGAAACCCCAGAAGTACCAGCAGCTCCAGCAGCCCAAGAAGCACAAGAGACTCCACCAGTAGCTCAGGAATCCCCGGCAGTCGCAGCCGCCACGTCAGAAGTTTCAGCAGTCTCGCAGGACTCCATCGAAGCTCCTCAACTCACTCCGGAACAAGAACTTGAACGTATGTTTGAGCAGAATCAGGCCTCCCAGTCTCAGACCCCTACCTCAGGTAGCTCACTCCCTGGAAACCCTATGGTTGCCGCCTCAAATGTAATGGACGACTTAGCTCGCCTCACCGATTCAATGTTGAGCGCAGAGTCTCCAGTAGCACCAACTGTTGCTCCTGTTGCTCCTGTTGCTCCAGTTGCCCCAGTTGCCCCTGTTGAGCCTATAACTCCAAATATTCCAGTGGTACCAGCAGCGCCAGAAGTGTCAGCGGCGATTCCAACTATTCCTGTCGCACCGGAAAATATTCCAGCCGCGCCAGAAAATTCTCCTGCTCCAAATATTTCAGTCACTCCAGAAAATCCAACTATCTCAGCAGCCCCAGCGCAACCTCAATATATTCAACCACAACCGATGCAATATCAATCAACACAACCGCAGCCAGTACAATATCAACCTATACAATATCAACCTGTGCAACCTCAACCAGAACAGATTCAGCCAATGCCTCAAATGCAGGCCGAATATCAGCCTGCTCCACAGCCAATTCAGCCTACTCCTCAGTCAGCCCAGACAGCCTTCCGTCCTCAACCAGCTTCAAACCCTGAGATTTATGGTCACACCATCGCCGAACCGGTCATAGATTCCGGTGAAGACATGAGTCGTCTGATGGATGAAGCCCTCGCTGAGCCTTCTCCAATCCAGAATCCAATCGGTTACCAGGGAATGATCAACCAATCCAACTACATCAATCAGTCTCTTAATCAAAATGCCACGCCAAACTATCCACTTGCTGTTGGTCAGCAACCGGTTACAAATTACCAGCAGGGCCAAAATCTTGCAACGCTTTCCGCGCCTGCCTTGCCACAAATGCCACAAAATCAGGCCTACCCAAATCCTGAATACTCAAATGTGGTTCCAGAGTACCAAACTCCAGCTATGCCGGTTCTCCCTGAGGATCCATCACAGCCGGCTCCACAGCCTATCCCACAGCCTGCTCCACAACCAGTTCAACCTACTCCACAGCCTATCCCACAGCCTGCTCCTCAGCCAGTCCAGCCAGCTCAACCACAAATGCAGGTTCCAGCTCAGCCTGCCCCAGAGCCAATTCAGTCACAGCAGCCAATGGATAGCTACATTCAGGCCACTCCACCAGCCACCAGCACGCCAATCCCGGATTTTCTTCAGCCCGAATCATTCCTGCCGCCAGCTCCAGCCCCAGTAATTATCGATCAGTCCGCGCCTCCATTCATGCCACCAACTATGCCTACCCCACAACCTATCCCACAGCCTGCTCCTCAATCAGTCCAGTCAACTCAACTACAAATGCAGGTTCCAGCTCAGCCTGTCTCAGCTCCAGCTCAGCCACAAATGCAGACAGAAGTTCAGCCAACCCCACAGCCGACCCCACAGCCAGCTCAGCCGCAGACCTCTGCCGATCCGGCCGCCAATCCAGTCAAGGCTGATCCATCTGCTTTTCATATCCCAGGCAGCTACTAGTTTTGACATTGCAGAAAAATCCACTATGATGGTAGGAAATGACAGAAAATAATCCCAAAATCCCAAATTCAGTGGTCAACCATGAAAAAATGGCTAAAATTGAAGCCGAAATCAACCCAAGTGACATCATTTTGATTGATAAACCAGATGGACTCAGTTCCTTTGGCGTAGTCGCTCGTGTTCGTCGTGTGCTTTCTAAAAAAGCTGGCAAAAAAATTAAAGTCGGCCATACCGGCACACTCGACCCCTTTGCCACTGGCCTTCTGATTTTACTTGCCAACAAAGCCACCAAACTTTCCAATCAATTTCTTAAACTCGACAAGTGGTATGAAGCCACAATCCATCTCGGCAAGGTTAGCACTACAGGTGATCCCGAAGGTGAAATCACTGATTTTGTACCTGAAACTCCAAGAGAAAATCTCCCGGATCGCGCCGAAATTGAGAAGGTGATTGAAAAATTTATCGGCCAAATCCAGCAAACTGTTCCGAGTTTTTCTGCCGTCAAAATCAACGGCCAGCGCGCCTATCAACTTGCCCGTCGTGGTGAAACCGTAGAGATGCCAACCCGCACTGTTGAAATTTACGCCATCGAAATCCTAGGCTATCATTATCCAAAACTCGTGATTCGTACTCATGTTTCCAGCGGTACCTACATTCGCACACTCGGTGAAGATATTGGTAAGGCCTTAAACACCGGGGCTTATCTCACCGCTCTTCGTCGCACCAAGATCGGCGATTTCGATATTGCCGCCGCCACCAAGCTCGCAAAGTTTATGAGTGCAGAAGAAATTCATCAAACATGAGCCCTTGTAGAAACTCCTATACCGTGGTATAATCTCTCCAATATGATTACAAAAGAGAATAAAGCTAAGGCAATTGCTGCTACTGCCCGTGATAAAAAGGACGTCGGTTCTCCAGAGGTTCAGGTTTCTATTTTAACTGAGCGCATCAAAGAAGTAACTGAGCACGTTAAGGCTAACAAGCATGATTTCATGGCTCGCCGTGGACTTATGCAGATGGTTGGTCGCCGCAAACGTCTTCTAAAGTATCTTGAGAAAACCGACTTCGAACTCTACAAAGGTACAGTCGCAAAACTCGGACTTAGGAAATAATCACGAAATCCCCGCGCAAGTGGGGATTTTTAGTGCACAAAAACAAAAGACCCTACGATTGTAGGGTCTCAGGTTCCATTAGAACAGTTTGTCAAAGTTTTCGACCGTAAATCCGAGTATTTCAACCACTTGCGGTCTTTCGCTCTCGCCATTAAAGTATTCTTCACTGAAGGCATCGATCTCGTCTCTGTATCGAGTTGCTGCCAGTGCGATGCTTACCTGAATTTCATGCGGGGTCGGTTTTCTGACCTTGCGGTAGAAAGTGCGGATCTTTGCCGGATCAGCGAGACTTTCTGTGCTCCATCTGGTGGAAATCTTCGCGCGGCATTTGTCGTAATCCGGCCGATGTAAATATCTCATTCTCACCTTAGACACATCTTGCAAAATGTCGTAGATATCGCCAACTGCCCCCTCTCTGCGCTCAATCGCCTGATAGAGCACGTCATCTTCATGGAAGAAATAATCTTCCGCCATGTTTTGCACCAACGAGAACCTCAAGAAGTTCCCCCCGTCCTGCTCGACGTAGAAGAATACGTAGTCGATGTTCAAATCGAGGCGAATCTGTTTTCTGAGTGGCACCAGCTTCTCCTCAATAAGTCTGTTGCGAAACAAATCTCGCGCCTTCTGGATCTCGGTCTCATCCTCACCTGTGAAACCATCCATCTTGATCAAAAGATAGTGATTATCTATCTGCATCTGCTGTTCCATATAATGGTCCTTTCTTAATGTGCGTGAATTATCGGTTCAACTTGTTCTAAGGCCGCTCCCCTCCTTTCGGTCTTCAATAATAGACATCTTAGAACATCTTATATTATAACATGAAAACCATAATCTGTAAAACAAACGCCTGAGTTAACATCTCAAGTGCAACACTAACCAACAAAAAGGCTTTTCATGATACAATTAATCCATAACAATAAAAGGGAAGACGGCGGATAAGTCTTCTAGACCCAGCTTTTCTAGAGTAGTTATCTGGTGTTTTCCCAAGAAAGGAATCAATGGAAATAATCAATCCAACCGGCAAGCACACCTTCAGTGTGTCAACCGATTTTTGTGGTCGTGAATTGAAACTTGAAGTCAATCGCGTTGGTTTTCGCACCACTTCATCTGTTTTAGTTACCTATGGCGATACTGTCGTTCTCGGTTCAGTCGTTGTTAGTGAAAAACCTGTCGTACAGGATTTCTTCCCACTTTCAATCGACTATGAAGAAAAATTCTATGCAGCTGGCAAAATCTCTGGCTCAAAATTCATCAAGCGTGAAGGCAAACCTGCTGATGAGGCAGTGTTGATTGGTCGCCTCATTGATCGCCCAATTCGCCCACTTTTCCCTAAAGGCTATCGTCAAGAAGTTCAAGTTGTCACTACTGTCCTCTCAATGGACCCAAGTTTCCGTCCTGATGTCGTGGCGATGATTGCCGCTTCCTCAGCTCTTTTAAATGCTGGTGTGCCATTTGACGGCCCAGTCGCAGGCCTTCGCATTGGTCGTGTGAACGGTGAATTCAAGGCCTTCCTCACCAAGGAAGAACGTGAAGCTTCCGATCTAGACCTCGTGGTTGCTGTTAAAGACCAAAAAGTTGTCATGGTCGAAGCTGGTGCTAATGAGGTTCCAGAACAGGTTATCATTGATGCTATGCGTTGGGCCGTTGAAATGGCGCAACCAGCTCTCGCCCTTCAGAGAGAATTGAAGGAAAAACTCAATGTGGTTGAAAAACCATATGAACTCAGCCTCCCAGATGCAGCAGTTGCTGAAAAAGTTGAAAACTGGACTCGTGAACACTTTAAGGGTGAAGACGGCAAGACTGGCACTAAAATCCGCGGTAATGTACTTGATCGTAAACGTATTGCCGATGAATTAAGAGACCAGATGGACGCGGAATTTGCGCTTGAACTTGGCGAAGGTGAAACCGACGAAGAGAAAATCGCAGATTACGACGCTCGCTTGAAGGATGAATATCACAATGCTTATGAATTAGCTATCCATCATGAAGTCCGCCGCGCCATCGTTGAAGATAATGTTCGTCCTGACGGCCGCAGGCTCAATGAGGTTCGTCCGCTCAGCTCTCAGGTTGCCATCCTTCCACGCGTACATGGTTCTTCACTCTTTACTCGTGGTCTCACTCAAGCCATGAACATTGTCACCCTCGCTCCTCTTTCATATGCTCAGATTGTCGACACTATGGAAGTCACCGATGGTGAACGCCGCTACATGCACCACTATAATGCACCTAGCTACACCGTTGGTGAAACTGGCCGCATCGGTTCTCCAGGTCGTCGGGAAATCGGCCACGGCTATCTTGCCGAGCGCGCCCTTCTCCCAGTACTTCCATCCAAGGAAGACTTCCCATACGCCATCCGTTCCGTCACCGAAATCATGTCTCAAAACGGTTCCACCTCAATGGCTGCCACTTGTTCATCTTGTCTTGCACTTATGGACGCCGGCGTTCCACTTAAGGAGCCTGTCTCTGGTGTTGCTATGGGCTTGATGCTTGATGGCGAAACTCCACACGTTCTAACCGACCTCATGGATGCCGAAGATTTTGCTGGTGATATGGACTTCAAGGTTACTGGTACCAAGAACGGTATTACCGCCCTCCAGATGGATATGAAGGTCCATGGTCTCCCTGTTGATATTCTTGAAAAAGCCATTCAGCAATCTCACGAAGGTCGCATGTTTATTCTCGGCCACATGCTATCCGTACTTTCTGCTCCACGTGCTGAGCTCTCACCATACGCTCCACGTATCGAAAAACTCATGGTCAAACCTGAGAAGATCGGTGCCGTGATTGGTAAAGGTGGCGAGATGATTAATAAAATCACCTCTGAAACTGGCGCTGAAGTTGATATTGATGACTCTGGTCTCATCACTGTTTCTGGCACTGACGCTGAGAAAATCAAGCGCGCCATCGACTGGATTCGCAGTCTCGTTGAAGAGCCGGAAGTTGGTAAGATTTATCGTGGTAAGGTAGTGAATATTAAAGATTTTGGTGCTTTCGTGAACATTCTTCCAGGCATCGACGGTATGCTTCACATTTCTCAAATTTCTGAGAAACGCCTTGATAAGGTTGAAGATGCGCTCCACCTCGGCGATGAGGTGAATGTGCGTCTCGACTCGATTGACGATAAGGGTCGTCTCTCCCTCAGCATGCGCCGCGTTGAACAATAGATCGCGCTAAGCGGCGTTTCATGCGCCGCTTTATCGCTTCAATGAAAAAAGATTGGTCGTATGGCCAATCTTTTTTATTCTAAAGCCTTAATTCTAAATCAAGTTAAATCAAGTTAAAACAAGTCAAATCAAGTCAGGATAAGTTAGGATAGGGCTCATTTCCAGGCTTATAAGTCAACGAAGCCGTTATTTTCCTTAACTTTTTCATCACGGCAAGTCATGGCTGGATTACCATTTGGATCTTTCACTCCGCGGTAAACTTCCTTTACTTCAGGAGAAAGATTTTCGCAAAGATCTGGGGCATGTCCGGCGGTTGCAAATTTCCATTCACCATTTGGTAATGCACGGTAATACATTGCAAGATGACCGCCACCGCCACCTTCGACACGGGTCGCACCAGTTGTTGGGTTAGTTATTACTTCGTAATTCATATGTTCGCTTGCCACTGCAAATAGATAGGTTGCGTCCTTGTTAGTGTAAAGTTTAGTCAAGCTTACGATTGGCCAGCTATCTTTAATCTCAAAACCCTCATCATTCTTGCCAGACATCTTTTGAGTCCTAGCCTTAATAAAATTCATAAGATCACCAACCCGCGTATCCATAGCCATTGGCTTAACGATCTCAGTTACTTTCGCATTCTCGACATTTTCTACTGCCTTTGTGCCTGTGGCGAGCTCATATTTTGAAATCACCTCGTTCGCCTTAACGAGAGCTTCCTTTGAATTCTTTACCTCACCTTCCAGTTTGTTTTTCTGATCGTTAACCCTGATCGTGGTATAAATCAAACCGCCAAGACAGGCAAGAATTATTAAACAAAAAACCGCAGCTATTTTTTTATTGCCACGGCCCGCTCGAGAATCTCGCTCCTCACTACTGATATTTATAATATTATCTGCATCGTTTCGATCCATATATCTCCTTTAATCAACTATAACATAAACAATTTTTTCCGCTAGTCCCTCACCCTATCTATAATTATTATGCTATAATCTGTCTATGGTTAAACGAAAAAAAGGTCGACGCAAATCTTCCCGTGAGGTAGTTCCAGAACACGAATTACCAGGCGGTTTTTGGCGTCAAGTCTCAGCAGTTCTTATGATTGCCATCTCTATCGTACTCGTGATGACTTGGTTCGGTAGTGGCGGCACTCTTCTTAACGATTTTCATAAATTCGGCCTCTGGTTGATTGGCTATGCCACTTTTGCCATCCCCGTGATCCTGGTTTATCTTGCCGTGAAAATCTTCCGCACCACAGATAATCGACTCCCCGCCGTCATCTGGGTCGTTTCGTTCTTAATGATTTTCTGGCTCTCTGGACTCTTTGGTCTGCCAACTTATGGTAACTCTGCTACACAAACTGGTGGTATCCTTGGGGTTTGGTTAAATAGTATGGTCACACAAATTCTCAACCCAAGTGTTGCCGCCTTTATCTATATTGTTTTAATCTTTATCACCGCAATTTTCATCCTCCAGCTTTCTCCGGCCGCCGTCTTTCGTGATATTGCCAACATTTTCAAAACCACCAAGCGTGATGAAGATGCTGAAAATGCTCGCATTGCCCGCCGCGCTCAGGCTGAGGATGCGGTTAACGCTGGAGCTCTGGGTCCTCTTAAGATCAAAGCTAATGGCGTCGAAGTTACTGCCGAAGAATTAAAAGCCGCACCAAAAATCGAAGTTAAAAAACCGGTTGCTGCCGCCCCTGTTGAGGCTGAACCTGAACGCGCTCTCATTGCCGTTTCTGATCCAAACTGGAAAATGCCTTCAACCGACCTGCTTTCGAAAAAACAGAATCCGCCAGATGGAGGCAATATTCAGCAGAATGCCTTTATCATTAACTCCACCTTTGCCGACTTTGGTATTGAGGTGAAACTTGATGGTGCTAACGTTGGCCCTCGTGTCACTCAATATACAATTCAGCCACCAACTGGCGTAGTCCTTTCGAAAATCGCCGCTCGCGACAAGGAGCTTGCGCTTAATCTTGCCGTCGATAAGGTCCGTATTGAGGCACCAATTCCTGGTACTCGCCTGGTTGGTATCGAGATTCCAAACGTCCGCCCAGCCGACGTCACTCTACGTTCAATTCTCGAGAGTAATGAATGGAAGAAGGAAACTAACCCGCTCTCTTTTGCGGTTGGTAAAGATATTTCTGGTAATCCTGTCATCGCCAATCTTGCCAAAATGCCACACCTCCTGATCGCCGGTACTACTGGTTCTGGTAAGTCTGTCATGACCAACACCCTCATCTCCTCCTTGCTTTACCGCAATGCCCCAAGCGACATGAAGCTGATCATTGTTGACCCGAAGCAAGTAGAAATGGTGCAATATAATGACATTCCACATCTCTTAACGCCAATTATCAACTCCACTGAAAAATCTCTCTCCGCCATGAAATGGGCTGTGAATGAGATGGAGCGCCGATATACTCTTATGGCTGAAGAGAAGGTTAAGAAAATTGAAGATTATAATGAAAAACTTCATAAAAAATCTGCCACCATTACCGATGAAGATAATAATGAGCAGCAGCATGATGGCGGCAAGATGCCATACATCGTCATCGTGATCGACGAGATGGCCGACTTGATGATGCAGGCAGGGAAAGACCTCGAGCAATTGATTGTTCGTATCGCACAGAAAGGTCGTGCCTCTGGTATCCATCTCGTACTCGCAACCCAGCGTCCTGAGGTTAAAGTGATTACCGGTCTAATCAAGGCCAACGTTCCAGGTCGTATCGCCTTCGCCGTGAATAATAATACCGACTCTCGCATTATGCTTGATATGGGTGGTGCCGAGAAGTTGCTTGGTAAAGGCGATATGCTAATGCTAACCACTGAGATGATGGGTAAGCCTCGTCGTATCCAGGGTGCTTATGCTTCCGATAGCGATGTTGAAAAACTTACCAACTTCCTCCGTGAGCAGCGCGCGCCTGAATATAACAACGAAGTGATTTCTCAAGCCGTCCAGATTAAGGGTATCGGCCCAACCGATGGTGGTGGTTTTGGTGACCTCGGTCGTAAATACGATCCACACGACCCAGTCGTCCGAAAGGCAATCGAAATTACTCTCACCAAAGGTAAATTCTCTACCGCCATGTTGCAAACCTATCTCGGTAAAGGCCACGGTTTTGTCTCTGGTCTGGCTATCTGGCTGGAAGAGATTGGCGTTATCGGTCCGGCCAACGGCAACAAACCACGCGACGTCATGATCAAAAACCTAGACGAATTCGACCAGCTCGCCGGCGGATAGATAAAAATATAGCC
Source organism: uncultured Candidatus Saccharibacteria bacterium (assembly GCA_916049555.1). GTDB lineage: Bacteria > Patescibacteriota > Saccharimonadia > Saccharimonadales > Saccharimonadaceae > Nanosyncoccus. The sequence goes on from CAJZIB010000001.1 coordinate 24,504, forward strand.
TCAAAAGGCTATATTTTTTATTTCGTTTATGCTAAAATAGAAGCACTAACAAGGTACATATTATGAAACAAACACAAAGCGCGGGTAATTTTGCCTGCAAACTTTCGATATTCTCGAGGTTAGCGCGCCTCAAAAATCTTCTCAGCACAAAACGCGCAAGAATAATCACTACAGTATTCGCATTTTTTACATCACTCCTTTCTCTATGCTTCTTACAGAATCCTAACTTCGCCAGTCTCCTCCGCACTCCAGCCACCTACTTAAATATCTCCACCTCCACCCCAAATGTCGATTTTCAGTTCAACCAGTCCGAACTCTCCGCCTCTGCATTCAAAACAAATAATGTCACCGTCAATATTCAGACTGATAACGCCACTGGTGCTACCACCTATATTTCGAGCGTCGATGAGGCTACCAGTCTAGTTCATGCTGATTCTGGTGTATCTGATAGTATTGCTTCAATTTCCACCCCACTCCTCTCGACCGCCTTCACTGGTAAAACATGGGGCTACCGCGTTGGTTCTCTCGCCACCACAGCTTTTAATCCAATCCCAAAAGCCAGCGCCCCTGCTGAGATTTTAAACACCACCTCCGCTACTTCAGCATCGAATAATATTAATATTGATTTTGGCGTCAAGGTCTCCCCAGATCTATCCTCTGGAACTTATTCTAAGCAAATCTTGTTCACCACCACTACAAATTACGTACAGACCTATACGAAATTCTTACCTGGTCCTGCTTTTAATGCTATTCTCACGGGATTAAGTTCAAACAATTATACTGATTATTTTAAACATTCGCCTACGGCACCAGCTAATCTTGCCACTGCTCAAATCGTTTCAGTGGCTGGATCAGAACATCCGATTTATCTATGGTATGAAGCTACGGATAAGACAATTTATTGGTGGAGTGCCGCTGATGTTGTTTATATGAATGAAGATGCTTCCTATATGTTTTCTCATGTTAATTATGGCGCGTATTATATTAATAAGGAAGTAGATGCGAGTGGCATTGATACCAGTAAAACTACAAACATGAGCCATCTTTTTTACTATGACAAACCTGGTGGTCTTGGTCTACAAGGTGTAAAAACTGACGGGTTCAACACAAGTAACGTGACGGATATGAGCTACATGTTCTCAATGAATAATTATTTAGGCGATCAGTCTAATTCACCTGATCTTAGTACCTTTGATACTAGTAAGGTCACCAATATGGAACATATGTTCGACGGTTCAAACTTCTATCATATTGACGTATCGACCTTTGACACAAGCAACGTGACAAATATGGACGGGATGTTTTCATCTAATCATAGAACATTAACCATTAATGTTGATAATTTTGATACCAAGAAAGTAACAAGTATGGCAAGAATGTTTTTTAATTGTCAAGCCATATCCACCCTAGATGTATCTAGTTTTAGGAATAATCTAGTTACTAATATGTCTGGAATGTTTGAGAATAACAGATCTCTCACTTCATTAAATCTAACAGGTTTTAATACAGAACATGTTACAGATATGACTAAGATGTTCGCCGGAATGGAGAGTATTCCTAATTTAGACTTAACGGGCTTCGATACAAGCCAAGTAACAGATATGACTCAAATGTTCGCTAATATGAAGACTATTAAGAATTTAAATCTCTCGTCATTTGATACTTCAAAAGTCACCACGATGGCAACTATGTTTGCTTCAATGTATAAAATTGAAAATCTAAATTTGTCATCATTCGATACTAGAAATGTCACAAATATGAAATATATGTTTAGCTATATTATGAGAGATGTAGCAAACGGAGTTTTGGATCTTTCAAGCTTCAATACCCAAAGCCTTAATAATAGTATTAGTATGTTCAATGTGGCAAAAGTAAAAACAATCTATGTTTCACCATCTTTTACCAATACTTCTATTGGTGCCTCGACTTATATGTTCAGTAATGCTACTAATCTTGTCGGTGGTAACGGTACAACTTATTCTCCAAGCAATCCTAGAGATAAAACCTACGCTCGCATCGATGCCCCAGGCACCCCAGGCTACTTCACTCAAAAGCCATAACCCATAATCTATAACCCATAGTTCATAACTCATAACCCATCGCGCTTCGCTTGAGATTTTTTCCACAGTCTGCTATAATCACAGCATTATTAGCTCAGCAAGCGACTATGAGGTGTGCTTGCTTTAACCAAAGGAGTGCAAAGTGAAACAGTATGAACTTACTGTGTTGATTCATCCTGATTTGGAAATGAATCTAACACCAGCCCTAGACAAAATTAAGAAATTAATTGAGTCACAAGACGGTAAAATCGTAAAAGAGACCAACGAAGGTAAAAAGCGCCTTGCTTATACTATCAATAAGCAAGATTACGCTGTTTATTACTTCTACGAGCTCGAGCTTCCTGCTCAGGCCCCAGCAAAGATCTCTTCTACCTTGAATATTACCGATGAGGTTCTACGTTATCTCTTAGTCACTGTCGACGAACGCAAGGCTAAATTTGAAGCTAAGCGCAAGGCTCGTGCAGAGAAAACTAAGAATACTGAAGAGTCAGCAGAATAAATAATTTAGGAGGTTTTATGGCGCGGGGATTTAGTAAGGCAATCATTACAGGGAACGTCGTTCGCGATCCTGAACTCAGAGCTACTTCTGGTGGCACTCAGGTCTGTTCTTTCTCTGTAGCAGTAAATTACAATTACGTACAAAACGGTGAGAAAAAAGAACAAGTTTCTTACATCAACTGTTCTGCATGGGGCAAGGCCGGCGAGGTAATTGCTCAGTACGCCAAAAAAGGCACTGGTATTCTCGTTTCCGGACGTCTTTCTCAGCGTGCTTTTGAAGATAAGGCCGGCGCAAAGCGTTCAGCTACTGAAATCGTCGTTGAAGATTTTAACTTCCTCGGCGGTGCCAGTGAGGGATCTTCTTCAAGAAGCTTCGCCAGTTCCAGTAATGATGAATCTGCTGATATCATCCCAGATGATATTCCAGATGAGCCTATCGACCTCAGTGAGGTTCCATTCTAAACAATAATTAAGAGAGAGTTTTGAGAGAAATGAAAAGAATTAAAAATGATCCAAATCTTTACTTCGACTATCGCGATGTAAAGACTATGCAACGTTACATTGACGTTTATGGTCGCATTGAACCAATTTCAAAAACCGGTCTTTCTGCTAAACAGCAAAGACAATTAGCTGTCGCTATCAAGCGTGCACGTCATCTTGCATTGCTTCCATTTGTGTCTGCCAACTAATTTAGGAGAAAAACCATGTACGGTCCAACCGATTTAAAGAAAAACGTACTAATCACCTTAGATGGCCAGCCATACAAAGTCATTGAATATTCCCAAAAAGTTATGGGACGTGGCGGCTCCATCGTCAACGTACGTGTCAAAAACTTAATCACTGGTGCATTAATTCCAAAGACTTTCAAAGGTCAGGAAAAAATCGAACCAGCCGAAGTTACCACCAAAAAAGTTCAGTATCTCTACAAGGATGAAGATAAGTTCTATTTTATGGACCCTTCAACTTTTGAACAGTATGAACTATCAAACGACCTTGTCGGTGATTCTAAAGATTTCATGAAAGATGGTGATGAGATGGAAATCCAGTTCTACAACGGTTCCGCTATTAACCTCACTCTTCCAAAGAATCTTTGGCTTGAAGTCACCTATACCGAAAATGCAGTTAAGGGCGATACTTCAACTTCAGTTATGAAAGACGCCACCCTTGAAACTGGTGTCGTGGTTAAGGTCCCAGCTTTTATTAAAACTGGTGATGTAATTTCTGTTGATACGGAAACTTATGCCTACCGTGAACGTCAAAAATAAGATGCGTTCATTGCGTGATCGAGATATGAATACGCATACCAGCATGCAAGCTATGCATACTAGTATGCCAGTGTCACGCGCAGAGAATAAGCTTGCGGGGGCGGCGCAGGCTTTTTCTTATGATTTTCGTGGTAAAACCGTGCTCGACATAGGCTCCAGTACTGGTGGCTTCACCGAATATGCACTGCTTCGTGGTGCCAAGAAAGTCATTGCTATCGAAAGGGGGACTAGGCAGATGAAAGCACCCCTTCGTTTTGATCCGCGTATCGATTTACGAGAAAAAACGGATATTTTTTCCGTGACTCGTAATTCGTTGTCGAGAGATCAAGATGAATCCGATGAAAATGAATCTAAAACAAATACAAGAATCGACACAATCCTTGCCGACGTCTCTTTCATCTCCCTAAAACAGGTACTACTTCATGCTAAAAAACAGCTTGCCTCCCCTCAGACAGATTTTCTTGTCATGCTAAAGCCTCAATTTGAAGCCAGACCATTTCAACTGAAGAATGGTGTCGTCAAAAACGAAACTATTCGTCGCGACATCATCAAAGATTTTGAAGCTTGGCTCAAAAATAACGGCTTCTTGATCGTGAATAAACGCGATAATACTCTCGCTGGCAAAAACGGTAATCTTGAGCGATTTTATTTTCTTAAATTGGCCGTAATGTCCCATAAAAACAGGTGATACGCTGGTATATTCTTGTCAAAGTGTTCATAATTTGCTATAATACTAACTAGTTAATCTTACTTATTTTCAAACAGAACAGAATTCAAGCGAAAATCTTTTTGTTTGCAAACTTTGTAGATCTTATTATTTAAAAAAGGAAATCATGAATAAACAAGAACAAGAAAGACGTGCCAGACTCATGAAGATGCAGGCTGAGCGATTGCCAGAAATCAAACGCCGTTTCGAAGAAAATCAGAATCGTGCGAAACTTGCCGAAACTCCTGCTCCTGTTGAGACTGGTGCAGCAGTAATTTTTGAACAGGCTCAGAAGCGTAATTTCAACAGCAACTTCAAACCGGGCGGCAAGGACTATGCGGCTCGTTCAAAGAGAAAAAACAATTTCTCTGGCGATAATTCCGATACTCGCGCGAATAAAGCTGCCGATCAGTCCAAGAATAAAAAAGCCCCAAAAGCCAAAGCTCCAAAAGCTGCCAAAAACGTAAAAAGCACTGAAGCCGAAGAACGCAAGGTTAATCTTTCCGTCTCTACTAGGCGCGGCGACATGGTTCATCACCAGCGCATGCTTTCCCAGGATGTAAATGCTCAGGCTACTCAGCATATCATTGGTATTCCAGTTAATAAATCTCGCTTCAATGGCTATAATGGCGCCCAGGTTACTAACGCACAGCTCAAGTCGGCCCGTCCTGATCACGAGGCTGTTCGTATTATCCCAATCGGTGGTGTTGGTGAATTTGGTATTGGTAAAAACATGACCGCCATCGAGTACAAAGGTGAAATTATCGTTATCGACATGGGTGTACTTTTTGCCAGTGAAGATTACCCTGGCGTCAACTACATGGTCCCAGATATTAAATACCTCGAAGATAATATGGATAAGGTAAAGGCGATCCTCTTTACCCATGCCCACCTTGACCACATCGGTGCCTGCCGTCATCTACTTCCAAAATTCAATCCACTCACCCCGATCTATGCCACTGATTTTACTATTGGTATGATCAAGAAACAGATGAGCGAACTTGAAGATGTTCCAGAGATGAACTACCAGGTGGTTGATCCATTCAAGCACGAAAAACTCCAGGTTTCTGAACACCTAAGCGTTGAGTTTATTCACACTCTTCACTCCATTCCGGGTAACTGTGCCATCATCATCCGCACCCCAAATGGCGTCATTTACTTCTCAGGTGACTGGCGCGCCGAAGCTAACCCAATCGAAAGACAAACTGACTTCGAGCGTATTGATGAAATCGTCAAAAACGAGGGAATCACCTTGATGCTCAACGAGTCTACCAACATTGACTCACCGGGCCATCATCCTCACTCTGAATACGACGTTGGTGACAATATCGGCAAGGTAATGGACCATTACGCTAATGGCCGTGTGATCATCTCCTGTTTCTCTTCACAGATTAACCGTATTGGCATGATTCTCGAGCAGGCCTACCAGCGTGGACGCAAAGTTGCCTTTGCAGGTTTCTCAATGATTAATAATATCGAGGTCGCCCTCCGCGCTAAATGTATCAAAGTTCCAAAAGATACCGTAATGAAGATGGAAGATATTATTAAACTTCCTGACGATAAAATCACCATCGTCTGTACCGGTTCCCAGGGCGAACTCAATGCCGTGCTTAATCGCATGGTCAGTGGTGCACATAAGTACATCAAGATTAAGGCCTCCGACACTATCGTCTTCAGTTCAAACCCAATCCCAGGTAACGAGCCACACGTCGTTAACACTGTTGACGGACTCTTACGTGAGGGTGCTCAAGTTATTCAAAACGGCAAGACTCACCTCACTAATATCGGTCCACTCCACCTTTCAGGTCACGCATATTACGAAGACCACGTCGATTTTGTCACTCGCCTGCAGCCAAAGAATTATATGCCATACCACGGTGAGTTCTTCATGATGGAACATAATGCCGAGATGGCTGAGAACGTGGTTGGTATCCCACATGAGAATATCCTCATTGCCGACGATGGCGACGTTGTTGAATTAATGCCAGATCACACCATCCGCAAAAATGGTCGCATTCATGTTGGTAATAAACTTTACGATGATGCCGATAAGCCGGTTCATGAAGCTGTCGTAAAAGACCGTATTCATATCTCTCGCGAAGGTATCTTTATGATCGTCCTAACTCTCAGTAAGAAAACTGGTCGCCTCATTAAGACCCCAGATATCGTTTCCCGTGCTTTCATTTATCTTGACAATTCTGAAGAATTAATCGGTAAAATTCGCCACTATCTCCGCGTGAAAACTGAAAAATCCATCTCTTCCGACCCAGAACTAAAGGTCTTAAAAGATGAAATCAAAGAAGATATTACTCGTATTCTCTTTGACGCTACTGGCCATACTCCAATCGTTATCCCGGTCATCAATAAGGTTTAGTATTCTTAGTAATGTCCAGGCCTTCAATAAGGTCCAGTATTCTTAGTAATATCCAGGCTACCAATAAGCTCCGCCAGGGGCTTATTGTTTTTGTCCATACTCGAAGCACAGGTATGTACTCGAAGCACGGTTTAGAGTATAATAAGCCTAATGTTTTTTAAATCCTTAGGCATCGTCGCCGAACGTCCACTCCCCGAACTCCTTGCCTATCTTTTTCTCCTCTTCATTCTATATTCATTTGGCGGCTGGATTGTTGAATGTATCTGGACTTTAATCACAAAGCGCCGACTAGAGAACCGCGGCTTCCTTTTTGGTCCAATCTGTCCAATCTATGGTGTTGGCTCATTACTTTGTGTTCTATTCCTTACACCACTCAATTTGTCCTGGCCGGCCACATTTTTCACGATGGTCATCCTCTGTGATGTCATAGAATACGTCACCTCGGTTGTCCTTGAAAAACTCTACCACGTTCGCTGGTGGGATTATACTACAGGTTCACTTCTGCACCTAAACGGTCGTATTTCGCTTGAAACCTCCATCGGGTTTGGGGTTGGCGGTATTGCTATTCTTCATCTCGTTCAGCCAATTTATACTAATTTCCTCGCATATTTTTCTCCTCTAACACTTCTCATTGTCGCATGTCTCCTAGCTATTATCTTCATTGCGGATATTATCTTCTCCACTATTGCCATTGCCAATGTTACTAATCGTATGGCCGGAGGCACAATTGACCTAACAGCCGAAATTAAAAAATTTAGCATCAATTATTATAAGAAAGCCTCGCGTCTCAGCCGCAAGATTGCGCGCTCCGCCCTTTCTCAGGTTGAGAAAGCTCAAAAAGAAGCTAAGCGCCGCGTCCAGAATACTTTTGGTCCTAAAGATTCTAGTAATAAATAATTCACTTATTCATTCACTCATTTATTTGTTAATCCAAAAAATAGGTCTTCAAATCACTATTCTCGCGTAGCTCTAAAATGAATGGCGACTCTTTATCCTTTACCGTGAGAAATAAAACTTTCTTCCGTGCACGTGTCATTGCTACATAAAATAACCTCCTTTCTTCTGAAAATGCAAAGTCTGAGTCGCTAGGCTTTCTCCTCCATAAGAAATCCCTGAGAAATTGAAACCTTCCTCCAGTATCTTTATTATTTGAAAGTTTGAGTATGGCCAGCTCGCGTACGAGCCCTGCTAATTCATCTTCCTCCACTCGACTCGGAAAACCTAATGTTGCATCTCGGCAATTTATGATAAATACATAATCTGCCTGCAATCCCTTAGATTTATGCGCGCTTAAGAAACTAATCTCAAGATCTGGTCGCTCACGCATGATAATCTGGAGTTTGTCAGATCGGAAGAGCGTCGTGTAGGGAAAGAGTGTTCAGAG
>CAJZIB010000002.1 GCA_916049555.1 uncultured Candidatus Saccharibacteria bacterium
TCAAGAGAACCCAGTGGGACGCTACTCTAATTTTATGGTTAAATATAAGCATATGCAACGCACCTATATTGCCATCGACCTCAAATCTTTCTACGCCTCAGTCGAGTGTGTTGAACGCGGACTCGATCCCCTGAAGGCCAAGCTTGTTGTTGCCGACGCCACCCGAACTGACAAAACTGTTTGCCTCGCCGTCTCCCCAGCTCTTAAGGCCCTGGGCGTCGGTGGCCGCGACCGCCTTTTTCAAGTTTTCAAAAAAGTTCCAAGAGGCTCTTTCATTATTGCGCCCCCGCGTATGCAAAAGTATATCGAAGTTAGCTCTGCTATTTTTGCTATCTATGCTCGCTACGTCGCCCCTGAAGACATCCATGTTTACTCCATCGATGAAGCTTTTCTTGACGTCACTAGCTATCTCAATACCTACGAAATGTCCGCTCATCAACTCGCCCGCACCATCGTCAAAGATGTTTTAGGGCACACTGGTATCACTGCCACGGTGGGAATCGGTGAAAATCTCTACCTCGCTAAAGTTGCCATGGATATTGTTGCCAAGCACCTACCTGGCGATTCCGATGGCGTCCGCATCGCCGAACTAGATGAATTTTCCTACCGCGAAAAACTTTGGACCCACACTCCACTTACCGATTTTTGGCGCATCGGCCATGGATACGCTAAGCGTCTCCATGATCTAGGTATTCATAATATGGGTGAACTTGCTAGATATTCACTCACTGGTTATGAAAAACTATATCGCGTCTTCGGAATTAATGCCGAACTATTGATCGACCATGCCTGGGGATATGAACCCACCACAATCTCTGACATAAAACACTATCACGCCAAAAATCACTGTCTCTGTTCAGGTCAGGTGCTTCACCGTGCCTATTCAAAAACCGAAGCCTATACCATCGTCACCGAGATGGCAGACGGTCTAGCACTCGAACTAACCGAAAAACATCTTCTCACCGACCAAATCATTCTCGATATCGGCTCTCACCTTCACAGTTCTCACCTCCATGACCCTCATCTTCACGGCTCTCAGCTTCACGACTCTCACCTTCACGGCTCCTTCAATTTATCAGATTTCACCTCCAGCTCCACCGAAATTATTTCCGCCTTTCAGAAACTTTTCGACCACCTCGCTCCCGCCGACCTTCAAATTAGAAAGCTCAGCCTAGGCGCCAACCATCTCATAAAAGATTCAGAAAATATCGAAAAACCTTTGCGTCAACTAAACCTCTTCACAAATACCGAAAAAACCGAACAGCAAACCGAACAAAACCTCCGTCTGCAACAAGCCACCTTAGCGATCCAAAAACGCTATGGCAAAAACGCCTTATTAAAGGGAACTAATTTCCGGCCAGGTGCCACCACTATCGAACGCAATTCACAGATCGGAGGTCACCGTGCCTAAAATACAAGATCCAATACCGGAGAATTTCGAATCTCAAGATATTCTGCATTTACCACATTTTCATGCACCAAACAAACCTTTTCTTTCCCAGGAGAAGCGCGCCGCCCAGTTTATGCCCTTTAAATCACTTGATGTCTATGAAGACACTATTGAGAAAAAATTCCAAATCCTCGAAGATCAATCCATCGATCCCATCATCGACTATTCCGACAACCAAGAAAATGATCTATTTTGCGAATTATAGAATTCTTCTTAGTGAAAATATATATGAAAAAGTATCATACTTCTTAGTTTCAAAAAAATAATCATTGTTAAACTTCACTCGCTCAAGTGCTATGATATTCAACTCCATATCCAATATTCTTTCTTCAGCCTCACTGTCATCAAACCTATAATCTCGACAAATCAAAATATAGTTATCGCCTATTGTATTCACCATCTCGTAAATTTTACAATCTGGCTCATAATTAATAAATTTAACAAAACTAAGATTTAAACCAACATTAAACGAGTTAGCAATCTTCTCAACATCTTCTTTCGGTAATATATTCATAGATTTAAATAAGTTATCTTTATAATTTTTTACCTCTATCATAGCGTCTTTCGCTTGAGAAATAATTGCCGCGTATACAGCTTTTGGTCTTATAGTTCCATCATCAATTCTAACTAGTTCAGCATACAATTCAGCCGTCAGTGGAAAGTCTTTTCGAAACTCGCCAAAACCAGATATCTCCCATTTAGAAATAAACGCCGCTAGACTATCATCATAATAATCATCAGTATAACCATCAAGGCCATAAAAAAAATCGCTTGGTCTTTCCGAGTTAATATTCTCAAGCTCTTTCAGGATCATATTCAAGATATCTATTCTATTCATGGCAATAATTATACCCCATAAAAACCTTATCTAATTTGTTGAACCAAGATTCATATCAAAAAATAATTATCATCAAATTTCACTCGGTCTAGCACTACGATATTTAATTCATTATTTAAAATTCTTTCTTCGGCCTCACATTCTCAAATATTCTGCCACATAAACAAAATACCGCCACTCCTCTTTAGGATATTCAATGTACATACTATAATATAATGCAGATATAAATCACATGGATAATATTTACTATATGAGCGAAGATAAATTAAATGAAATCATTTCAAAATTCGAAATGCCGAGCGGCCGATATTCTATAATTAACGAAAAGCAACTGGGCGAGAGTGAAGATGTTTTTATAGTGAAAAACACAGAAACAGGGCAAAAATTTATAATCGCACGCACTTATTTTCATCCAAGCATAGAACAGGAAATGAAGCTCTACCGAGAAAATAATCTCGACGTGGTAGGACCGGTTATTAGAAGACTAGAAACGTTAGATTTTCCTGAAGACGCAAATCACCCTAATCTAAAATACTTATTTCAAGATTATTATTCAGTTTTTAAATTAAAATAAAAAAACGGCATGTCTTTTACATGCCGTAATGTATAGGAGTTAATTGTTTTTAAGATGATCCGGATATCCGGGGCATCTTTCATCCCATGTGGTCATATTATCGGTAGATGATCTGTCTGCACCAGGCTCCCAATGCATCACAACATCGCCAGATGAATTTTCAATAATTATATGACCGTGTCCATCATCCTTAGTATTTCCTTTCGAGCCGTCATATAAAATATCAGTAAACTCATCCGGTTGTTGTCTATTTGGATACCCTTTTGCCATTTTCCCTCCCCACTCAAAATTCCAGCTTCCATCATCATTTTCAGTGTAATTACGGGAAACGCGCGGTCTGGAAGAAGCGCATTTCTTTTTTTCTTCATGGTCCGTATGATTCTGCGCACTATGAGATTCAAAAGCATCACGATCATAGGCTAAAATACCACCCTGTTTTCTTTCTTCATGGTCCGTATAATTCTGCGCACCATGAGATTCAAAAGCATCACGATCATAGGTTATTACACCAGATTGATCGATAGCAGTGTGACCATGACCAAATCCATCACCAGGACCGAAGCCACCATGATAGACCTGAATAGTCCCATCTGCTTTCTTCACTATCTTAGCATCAGCGCGTTCTGCTCCGGTAATTCCAGCCTTGTCAAGAATTCTTTCGCGTTCCTGCTGGTTTTTCGCCTTAACTTCCGCAAGTTTTTTCTGGAATTCTTCTTTATATTGAAGAAAACGCTTCTGTGCAGCGTCAAATTCAGCCTTAAGTCTGCTTCTCTCCGCTTTTAGTCTATTAAACTCAGCCTGAGCAGATTCATGGCAACTCTTCGCCTCATTGAATGCACTCTTTGCACTACGGAAGGCTGAGCCATCTGTCTTCGGCGCGCGAGATTCAGCATTCATCTTTGCACTCCGAATCTCATAGCTAAGACTCGAGACTTCAGCATTGATTGAATCTCGGCGTTCCTTATGACTACGTCCCTCAGCAGAAAGACTAGAAGCCTCAGCCTTATAGCCAGACTCATAAGCGAAACTAGCACGCTCAAAACAATCCTGCATCATTCGATGCTCATAATCAGAGTCAGAGCGAAGCTGTTGAATTCGTGCATTATTGTTATCACGAATCCTTGAATACTCAGCCCAAACCTCACGATAAATCGAGTTTGACGCTTGCATTGCCTCATATTCAGAATTCATCACTTCACGAGCCGAGCAGCGATCATTCCACGCGGATTGCATATTTATATATGCAGAATCTGTAAGTTTCTTCGCCTCCTCATATCTCTGATATGCTGCCTGTTTCTGACGAAACGCCTCCTGTTCCTTAGCCTTGAGAGAATCAAGTTCGCCGTTTCTAGACATGGTATTTACCAACCTCCTAATATAAAAGTACGAGCTCAACCTTTGAGCTAACCGTCCATAATTATATGATAACATCACCGTATTTGCAATATTAAATTATTATGTTGTAGTATATATTTCTTTTTCTTAACTCAACTCGAAACTTATATAAAATCCATACTAACCTGCCACATCCTCGAACATATTTACAAATCAGACTTTACATGCTAAAATATCCCTAATTATGTCAAAGAAGAGTAATACAAAACGCAAACTCGTTGGTCTCGTATCTGAAGAGTCTGGTATCCGTGCTTATTACACCAAGAAAAATACCATGAATACCCCTGACAAGCTCAGTTTGAAGAAATATGACCCAATTCTTAGAAAACACGTAGTTTTCGTAGAGACAAAGAAGAATCTCGGTCGTAACGAAGTCAAAGAGAAGAAACGTTAATCCATCCAAAATCCTCCTACACTGGGAGGATTTTTCTATGCTATAATAGTTTAAATGAAAAAGGGAACAAGCCCAGCTTTGGAGGTCATTGTCGCCACGCACAAAATGTATGTCATGCCTGACGACTCTCTTTATCAGCCGCTCCTTGTTGGTTCGGACTTCTTTTTAGACCAACAAAAAGGCATCACTCTCCCTAAGAATCTTATCTTGGACAATACCGGCGCCCACATCTCTTCCAAAAATCATAATTATTCAGAACTCACTGGCCTCTATTGGCTTTGGCAAAATACCGTCAAAAAAGATACGAATCCCGATTCTTTTTATGGTCTCGTGCATTATCGACGCTACCTATCTACAAAAAACAAAAAAACTCCACTCACAAAAACCGAACTACAAAATCTTATTAATCTCAAATATGAGATAATTCTTCCCAAAAAACGCAATTATTACATCGAAAATCTCTATAGTCACTACGCTCATACTCTCCATATCGGCCCCCTCGACCGCACCCGTGAAATCATCAAAGAAAAATATCCAGATTTTCTGCCGGAATTTGATCGTTTAAAAACTCGCCGTTCTGCCCACATGTTCAACATCTTTACCTTCAAAAAACCGCTATTTGAAGAATATTGCGAATTCCTTTTTGGCATTCTTTTCGCCCTTGAATCCTCCCTCGCCAAAGAGGAGCTCACCAAGTATGACGGTTTTCACGCTCGTTTCTTTGGCCGCATCTCAGAACTCCTTCTTGATGTCTTTTTATACACTAAATTCCCAGACCTCGACAAACGCTCAGACGTTTTAGAACTACAGGTTCTCGAGCTCGAGCCAGTCAACTGGATTGAGAAGATCAGCAACTTCCTCCTCGCCAAATTCTTCGGCAAAAAATACAAGAAGAGCTGCTAAAGCAAGGTGCTATAAGATATGAAAACACCACAAAAAAGCACAACTTCGCTTACAGAGAATCAACCAGAGATCCAAACAGAAGACCGATCAGAAATTCAACAAGAAATCCAGCCAAAAACTCAATCAGAAATTCAACAAGAAATTCAGCTTAAAAATCAGCCGTCAGCACTTCCACTCATTTCTATCATTATTCCTGTTTATAATGCAACGAAATTCCTAGACCAGACCATCACCTCCTGTCTCAAACAAGACTATCCTCATCTTGAGATCATCCTCATCAACGATGGCTCAACTGATGATTCAAAAAACATTTGTGAAAAATATCAAAAAGCCTCAGCCACCACTCCATCAGCCTCTATTCTATTTTTTGACCGCCCACATCAAGGCGTCAGTGCCACCAGAAATTTTGGTCTCGATCATTTTTCTGGTGAATATTTCTGCTTCCTCGACGCTGACGATCTTCTTGCAGAAAATTTTATTTCCACCCTTTACGCTTTAGCTAAGGAAAATAATCTCGACTACATCACTTCCGGTTATCAACGTTTTGTTGGAAATTTTCCTACGTCAGAACCTCAAAATCTAGCATCCGCAAAATCGAGCAAGGAAGAACCTCAAAAGCTAAAGCCAGTAAAATCAAGCAAGGAAAAACCTCGAAAGCCAAAATCCACAAAATCAAGCAAGGAATCACTACAAATCTACGACAAATCAGATTTTTATAAACAATTGCTCAATCTAAATTCTGGCTATAATTTCTGCCATATGAAGCTCTTTAAAAAGTCACTCCGCCACATTCGCTTCGACGAATCACTCAGTGTTGCCGAGGATGCGCTCTATAATTTTAAAATACTCAACGAACTAAATTCTTTTGGCGCCACCTCCGCTCCACTATATCTATACCGCGTCCATCAAAATTCCACCGTCCGCACTTTTTCCGAAGACTATATTGAAAAATACCGTATCGCCCTCCAAAAAATTGGAAATTACCTTCAAGAAAATCAAGGCGACTTATATCAAAAATACCAAAACTATTTTTACGCCTTTGTCGCTACTCATCTCTTTTTCATTCTGGCCAATTTCTGTTGTCATAAAGATAATAAAAACCAGCTAAAATCCATCAAATCCCTCTATAAAATTCCACTTTTTTCTCGCGCTATTTACCTAGCACCATTCCGCCTGTTCCCACCGCAAAAAGCCTTCGTCCTCCTTTGCTTTAAATTCAAACTTATCCTCTTCTTACGTCTCATCGGTCGTCTACGTGCCAAACAAAACTCCAAATAATTAAAATTTCGAGTAAAATATAGATATGAAGGAAAAATTTGGCCTCAAAAAACTGCTCTCCATGCGTTTTTTTAAAACTCTCGCACATCCTGCGACGGATTTTTTATTCTTTCTTGCGGCTGCCACACTACCTTTTGAAAACCTCTTTTTTGCACCATCTTCCGGCTGGGCAACCGTCACACCACTAATTCTTTTTCTTTATGCCATTCTAAATCTTCACTATCTCCGTCCACATCTCCCCCTCATCAAAAAGATTTTTCTCTTCTTCCTCGGATTCAGTATTCTCGGCACCCTTACCATGCTCTTCTTTCACGGTCGATTCGATGACTATATTGCAGCTTTTGTTCCACTAACACTCGGATTCACCTGCCTCCTTAGCTTTCTCGAGTTTTACACCAAACAAGGGTCTAAATTTAAACAAAAACTCAACCTTCTCACCTCTATTATTATTGCCAGCTATTTAATTAGTCTCCTGATTGGACTTGCCGAATATTTCGCCTTAAAATATAACCTCCCCGGCATTTCCGACGCTCTAGGTTTTCTTTTCGAACGTAACTATCTCGCCAAAAACCGAGTCCAATTCTTCTTCACCGAGCCATCTTTTATCGGTATGCATCTTTTTGGCATCCTCTTACCGCTTTTTTTGCTCACAAAGCGCCACACTCTGCTTTTTCTTATCGTCCTCTATTCTTATTCCGCCATCCTTTTTGGTGCCGGCGTTCGCATTATTCTCGACATCTTCCTTATCGCCATTATCTTAAGTTTTTATTACTTAAGAAAGGTAAAAGATAAGCTTTTTATCCCCCTCGGCATTGTCGCAATTATCCTTTTTATCACCAGTGTCTCTGCCGTTAATGGTCGTTTTCATAAAATCTTTTTCGGATTCCTAAATAGTCCAGAAATCAGCCTCGACTGCGAACTAGAAGAGAATCAAAATACTGAAGAATGTCTCGCCCTTCTTCGAAAATCCGGCATCAACTCCGACGGATCCTTTGCTAGCCGCGTTTTTCGTATCAAGAGTACCGTTTTCGGTTACACAAAATCACCTATCGGCTTTTTAACTGGATACGGTCTTGGCAATTCAATTCATCCAGCCCGCCTCGGTCACGCCCAGGCCAAAAAAGACTATAAAAGTAGCTATATGAAAGAAGTCAACGACCTCGCCAACCCAGAGTATCACGACGACAGTATCTCCTACTGTCTTTACACTCGCATCATCAGTGAGTTTGGTATCTTCGCTCTCCTTCTTGGACTATTTTTCCTCTATAATCTCGCCAGAAAATCCACATTGGATTACAAATATCACTATCTTTTAATCCTCCTTTACCTCTATCTTCAGTTTGAATCACTCAGTTTTTATGCCATTTGGCTCTATATTGCCATCATGTATCTTAATACCTCAAAGAGGGAACTAAGTGTCTAATTTATCCCAGATCAAAAAGAATACCTTTTGGTTAGTTGTCTTTCAGCTCGCTAAAATGGTTTTTCCATTTTTGATCCTACCCGTTCTCACTAGACGACTTTCAGTCGAAGTCTATGGCGATCTCACCTATGTCAAAACCGTCATGAATTTTATGCAAATCTTTGTCGATTTTGGCTTCATGCTTTCCGCCACTAAAGAACTCGCAAAAATTAATCAACAGAAATTAAACACTCGAAAAACTATTCAAGAAGCAGCCGCACGGAGATCAACCACACAAGAAGCAACCGCACAAGAATCAGCCACACAAAAACCAGCTACACAAAAACTAAACGAAAAATTCGCACAAGTCATCACCAATACTCTTTTCGCTCGCATCCTCCTCGGCCTCACGGGGCTATTTATTACTCTTATTCTCTGTATTTTTATTCCAATTCTACATAGAAACCTCCTTTTTACCTTACTTTCTTATCTAGCCGTCTTTCTCTCAATCTTTCTCTTTGACTTTCTCTTTAGGGGACTCGAAATCATCCACATCATGACCATTCGTTTCATCCTCATGAAAACAGTTTCCACACTTCTCACTATTTTCTTTGTTAAACAAGATAATCAGCTCCTTTATATCCCGCTCTTTGATATTTTTTCCTCCATTCTCGCCATTCTCCTGGTTCTATTTGAGCTAAAAAAACTTGGCCTCAAATTTCAGCGCCCAAATCTAAAAGCCAGCCTCGCCTCTCTAAAGACCAGCTTTATTTATTTTCTTTCAGACATCTCCGCCACCGCCTTTAATGCCATCAGCACCATCATTATTGGTCTCGTTTTTTCATCCTCAGAAGTCGCCTTTTTTGGTCTCTCCATCCAAATTATTGGCGCCATCCAGTCACTCCTCGGTCAGTTATCTAGCGGCATCTACCCAGAAATGGTCCGTCAAAAAAGCTACCAATTTGTTAGTCAAATCTTTCGAAAAACCTTCATCTACGTTTTAATCTTTACCATAGCCGTTACTCTTCTCAGTCCGCTCGGTTTACAAATTCTTGCGGGCAACAAATATCTCACCGCCATACCAGTCATTCAAATCCTCGCCATCACCATTTTTTTCAGCTACTGCAATACACTCCTCGGCTGGCCGACTCTTGGCGTAATCAACCATCAAACTGAAGTTACCACCTCCACTGTCGCTTCAACCATCTTCAATCTCGCCGCACTCCTCGCCCTACTTTTCCTGGGCCAACTTTCTCTGATCTCCGTTGCTATTATTCGCGTCATCACGGAATTTGTCCTTTTCCTCATCCGACTCCATTATTTCCGCAAATTCCGCCAAGAATTTAATAAATAATCCAAATATCCTTTCATAAAAAAAGAACGCGCAATACGTTCCTATATAAACTTTTATCTAGGCAATCGGTAATTTACCTAGAACAAATTACCGTAGTGGCAGGGGCGCACGGAATCGAACCATGATCTACGGTTTTGGAGACCGCTATACTAACCGTTGTACTACGCCCCTATCCTCCTCATTATATCATACCAAAAGCTAAACTACATTTTTCTTCTCAAATCAGTTATACTTAATTCATTCATGAACAATAAAGCCCACATCTCGCTGTCTCGTCGCATTCTCTCCAGCCTCAGCTTCTGGATCACTCTCTGGGCGCTGATGTTTGCCTATTTCTTCATTATTGGCCTTCTTCACCTCCTCTTTGGCTCAAAGCTCATCCCCGAACCGCTACTTTTTTCGACCACCATCGTTAAGGTCTCCACCATCCTCACCTGTTTCATCTATTCCTGCTTCTTCTCCCCAAAGGATTACCTCCTAAAAAGCGCCCTCCTTTTCACCTTTCTCGCCGACATCGTCCTAGCCATCAATAATATCTCCACCACTGGCGTCATCCTCTTCTGCTTCGCCCAATATTTTCACACCGCCCGCTACGCCGACCTCAGTCCCTTTTTCTTTATTACCTGGACCCTCTTTCTCGTCCTCCTCTTTACTTTTGTTAGCTTCTATCAAGTCCCGCTCGTAATCGGTGCCGGTTTCGCTTATGCTAGTACACTCATTCTAAACCTCGCCCTCGCTACCAAATGGCTCAAACGCAAAACCCCAGAAGTACGCCGCGCCTGCATCTGTAATTTTCTAGGTTTTATCTTCTTCATCTGTTGCGACCTCACCGTCCTCATCTCCTATTTTTCCCGTATCCACATCCTGCCACCCTTCTTCTATAATCCCGCCAATTTCATCTGTTGGCTCTTCTATTTTCCATCCCAAATTCTCCTCGCCAACTCCTCCATTCTCACCATCAAGGACTATGCACCCTTCGATTCCAAACTCAAATCTCTTGCCACCAAGTCCAAACTTATTGATCAACTATAATTTTATTTGATACATAGATTACTTCATGATACAATATCTGCAATATGGAAGATCGAAAGAAAACAAAACCGCGCGCTATTCTGGTTTTTGGTGCACCATGCAGTGGTAAGACGACTTTCTGTGAAAAGTTTTCTTTACGTTTTAAAGCTCCTTATTATAATTTGCAGTCATTACGCGAAGAAGCCGATTTCACCGAAAAACAAATTCACGTGGTCCTAGAAGCAATCTCTAAAACAGGGCAAAACATCGTCATCGAAGGTGGACTCGATACTGAAAACGAGCGCAATGCCGTGCGCAAACTCCTCAAAGTCTGCGGCTATAACCCAACTCTCGTCTGGATTCAGACTGATATTAACACCATCAAAGCTCGTCTCAAACTCAAATTCCGCTCTGTCGCTCGTGCTAAGGAAGAATATGAATCCCGCATTCGCGCCATGGAAGCCCCTGCCGAAACCGAGAAGCCAATCATTCTCTCTGGTAAACACACTTTCGAGACTCAGCTTTCCCATGTCCTCTCTCAGCTCTCCTAGTCTTCCAAACTCGCATAAATAGTCTTGTTTTTCCCCTAATATGATAAATGACCCTGAATTTGGTGAGGTAATTATTAAAAAAAATGCACGTAGTCGCACGGTTAGTTTTTCAATTTCCACTTCTGGCCGCCTGCAAGCTACTGTCCCTAGTTTCACCTCTGAGCGCACCGTCAAAAACACTTTAGATAAGCTCCGCAATCAGATTCGTGACAAACTCAAAGTTAAAGACCCAAGCACCCAACGCGCCCGCGACGCCAAGAAAAAACTCCTAATGAAACAGGCCAAAGAATATTTACCTTATCGTCTCGAATATTTCGCCAAACGCTACGGCTATCATTACGACAAAGTTGTCTTATCTCATGCCAGTAGTCGCTGGGGCTCCTGCACTCACCGTAAAACTTCCATCCTCGCTCCCACCACCATTACTATTTCACTCAATATCGGCCTCATGCAAGTCCCCGAAGCTCAACGCGACTATGTGATCTTGCACGAACTAGCCCACATCAATCACCCAGACCATTCCAAGGAATTCTGGACCGAAGTTGAATCCCACGACCCAAATTATCGCGCTCACCGCGAACTCCTCAATACCCACACCCCAGGCGTCTAAAATTAAACCGCACTCTATTATCCCAGCTTACGCCATTTATGATATAATCGTTTCATGAAAGAGAACCAAGATTTTCTCAAACTCCTTGACCTAAACAAGATTCACACTTCGGTGTTTGAACGTAAGTTTATGTATCTTTCTGATGTGATTGACCCAATTTATCGTGAATACGTCATTCGCCTCGAGCGCGCCGGCTATACTCTCGACCTCGATGTTCTTCGACCAAAACACCAAGTTGAAAACTTTCTACCCCTGACAAAAATCATCGTCACCTACCTTAACCAGGTTCTCAAAAACCCTAGCAAAGGAAACATCGTCATCTCCATGAATTCTGCCGGTGATTCACTTGCCGATATTCGTCCGATCTCAAATTTCATCACCATTAAAGACGATTCCTCAATCATCACCGTTGAGCAGCGCGAGCAATATGCCATACTTGGCGCAAAAGTCAAGTCACGTCTTGGCTTTGGTACCACCATCCAGATCCCTATTAGCGAGCCATACGACAAATTGTAGTCCTCTTGCAAAATATTAAGTTTTATTGTATAATATATACAACTATTTTTAGAGTACCTTAATGTACTCTATCTTTTTTCAGGAGGGAAACCATGAGAAAGCAGATTTTTGTCGCAACTGTCGCAACTGTCACCGCAGCAACCGTCCTTTTTTCCGGATGCGGAAGCAAGAGCAAGAAGACTGCAAATGCAACCGTCATCGACCTGGCAGACACCGAAGGTAAGACCATTCTCACCCCCGGCGGCTCCAATACGGATGAAGAATCCAAGTCCTCACTCGAGGAATCTGGCACAATCATCACGGAAGACGAAAACAACACAGGGTCGATCAAGGGATCCGAAAACAGCACAGATACAGCCAAGGAGTCCACAAAGATTTCGGAAACAATCAAGGAGACTGTAAAGATTCTGGAAACGATCAAAGAATCCGTAAAAACTCCGGAAACGATCAAGGAATCCGCGAAGACTACGGAAACACCTGCAGGTGGAGCCGGAGCAGCTACAAAACAGCCCGAAACCACCACAGACAACAGCAAGAACGCGCCGGAAAATAACGGCAACACCGAAAGTACTGGCGGCCAGACCAAGCAGAATGCGAACACCGACTTTCCGGAGGGATCTAAACCCTACCAGCAGTACCTGTCGAGAACCAACGATCCCGATCCGACCAAAATACAGTACAATATGGATTTTGAGCGGTTCTTAAGAGATCATGGGGCCACTGAAATTGTCTATGGTGGCGATTTCGATGGCGGTGTCAATGCTTACGTCAGCTACAAGAATAATATCATCGTGAAACTCGAATTTCACGAGCGCATCCCCTATACTATGCATTATGCGTGGAGCGGCGGAGTAATCTTCGCAAACAGTCGTGGCCCCTTCACCACAATGGGTGACGGCTACGGTGAATCAGATTGGGGAAAAGAATACTACATAGACTCCCAGTCTTATGATGAAATGGACTACAATGACTATTTCCAGATCAGCCCCGATGACGCTTTCTACACTACATGGGAGGAAGGTTCTAGCACGCCAACCGACATCCATAGACCGCCGCTGTCTCTGAAAAGACGCTTCTACGAGAACTACATGAAATACATTGATCCGTACACCACGCTCAGCAACTATTCCATGCAGACCGACCCGCTGAATTAAGTTAGAGAAAAGACCCCACCACCGGGGTCTTTTTTATGAAATCAAAAACCACAAAACACGAAATCCTCTTAACAAAATAAAGCCATAGCCTCGAGTTCTTTTCTCAGTTGTGTTTTTATAAAAATATTATATAATTATATTGCAGGTTCAAGTTCACTCGTTGTCACCGTCAACCTAGATCTTTTTCAGAAAAGGAGAAAAAAATGAAATCCAGAACGAATCATTCCACGAAGCCCCATTTTCTCAGTCCGGACTACCAGCCGTCCACAGCTCAAAGCGTCCTCCTCATTGCCGGATACATGATGTTTTTCCTGCTTTTGCTCGTTTCCTTCAATTTTCCATTCAGTACCACACCGACCCCCCAGACCGACTCCAGCTTCAGCGTTGAGCTGAACACGCAGTCCCCCTACATCCACCCCGCAAAGACAAAGAGACATAAGAAAACCACCGTCAAGCAGAATAAGCACACCAGTGAAACAGCAAGTTACAAGAAAACTGCAAGCACCAAGAAAACCTCTGAGACGATCCTCAAAGTCGAGCCCGCACCTATCAGTGCAGAAGCTATTCATGCAGAAACCGACGTCAAAGTCGTCCAGCCGGCTGAGTCCATCAACCAGGCTCCCAAGATTGATTACGACATCGAGAATTTTGTCATCCCCCAGGTCTTTGATCTGAAGAATTACATGATGCAATTCGTTGCGCAGAATCCTGACTACACTATCGAGTTTGACTCCCAGCATCATTTTATGCGCCTTCAGAGAGATTCCTCTCTTGAAAATCAGGCCGGAGTGCAGTCTATGATGATTTCGTTTCGTGATGATCTCGAAACGAACAATCCCAACCCTATCTCGATTTCCATCCGCGGCGTCTGCTCCAGTGAAAACCCCAGTCTGAAATACAGACGAGATTTTTACATGCCCACGGTTTGGGGTGAGCTGATCCGTATCGATGGTTGCGATGAATATTTCTATACCGCTCAGGCCGTCGTCTTAAAAGACGTTTTGGCCGCCATGGTTGAGCATCCGACCGGAGACGACATTACCGAAAGCGGCACCAGTCCGCTCTATTCCAGTCTTCGTTCTTCAAAATTTCAGGAATAATTAACCGCAAGGACCACAAATCCGTCGCGATTAATCCACTCCTTTTTACATAGCGCGCCCCTTCCTGGGGCGCTTTTTTTCATTACAAGACTGTCGTCACTAATTAAGCTTTATATAAAAAATCATCATCACCCGCACCATTTTTCATCCAGCTTATGCTATAATAGAAACACAAAAGGTCGTTGGGAGATTAATGATATGCAAATCAAAAAGCATTTTTCGCATATTTTCATAACCATATTCTGCATGGTTTTTCTTGCTGGATTTCTCTATTTTGGCATGCAGCCACAAACCGTTGAAGCAAACTCCAGTCTAATTCTTGAAGCCCCTACAATCAGTCTCACCTCCCCGATTCGCGTCATCGAATTAAACGACGATTACACTTTAACTTCCCCAGATCGTATCACTGGACTCTACCGGGCCGCCGAAAATAATACCTTCCTGATTGGCCACTCGACCACTATTTTTTCGAATCTCAAGAATCTTAAAATTGGCGACCGCCTCACACTTGATAATAAAAATTATGTGATAAAAACCTACAAAATCCAAAAGAAATCCGAGATTAGTATGTCAAAAGTCCTTGAGGCAAAGCTCACCCCAACTCTCACGCTCATGACCTGTCACGGCGAAAAAATTTCTGGGCACGATTACACTGAACGCATCATTATCACTGCGGAACTTGAAAACTAACCCCGCTAGCATTCACGTTGCTTGTGATATTCACGTCGCTAGTGGATAAAGATTAATTCAATTATTTCTCGTCACTATAAAAACTATCCCGCTAGTATCCGCGCACCAAGCGAATCGCAAATCCACCACCCGCGGCCAGCCAAATATCCAGAAGCTCCGTCTTATCAATCACACGTTTCTCAACTTCAATATCTAATGGATTCTCTCGATAATCCGCCGCCCCACCATCGCGATAAATGTAAGCAGTATATTTAATGCCATCCTCCAAAAATTCTAGGTTCAAATTCACGCGCCTCGCAAATTCGTTTGTTACCCCGCCAATATACCAATCTGAAGAATCTCGGTCTTGTCTTGCCACCACAAAATACTCACCAATCTTACCTAAAAGTGGAATTGTGGTCTGCCAATTCACCGGCACTTCTTTCAAAAATTCAAAAACCTTAGGGTATTTATCATAAACTTCTGGCCTGTCTGCTAGCATTTGCATGCCAGAATAAAAAATTACATAGAACGCTAACTGTCTTGCAAGGGTCGTATATACCCGTTTTGCCGGATTATTTAGATCAAAAATACCTGGGGTATAATCAAATGCCCCCGCCAGCATCCTTGTGAAAGGCAAAATCGTTGCATGATTCAAACGAATTTTCCCGCCCTCATATTCCTGCCCCTTCGCCCCTTCACGCGTCAGGATATTTGGATAGGTACGCTCAATTCCGGTGCCCTTAATTGGCTCGTGAATATTCAACATAATCTGGTAGCGTGCCGCCATCTCGACAGTCTTTTGATAATGCAATACTCCAACCTGGGAATGATGATATTCCTGCTTGCCTGCAATCATCATTTTTGATCCGGTATAACCAGTTTTTACATAATGAATACCATTACTCACCAGATACGAAAATGCGCTTTCAAGCTGCCGCTCATAATTATCAATTTGCCCCACCGTCTCATGTTGCGCGACTAGTTCCACATTGCTTACCCGGGCTTTTCCCGCCACTTGTTCCATCTCAAAATCCGCAACCGGATGCAAGAAATCCGTATATTTTCCATTCAAAGACCACTCGCCGCTCCAGCCATTATTCCACCCCTCAACCAAAAGTCCAGACACCCCAAGCTTCATACACCAATCAATATATTCTTTTGCATGCTCAGTTGTGGCACCATGTTTTTTACCCTCTGCCCAGGTCCACTCTCCCACATACATCGCCCACCAAATCCCCAAAAATTTCAGTGGTTTCACCCAAGAAAAATCTTCCTTGGCCGGCTCATTCAAACAAAGCAACATTCGGTTCACGGTCAACTCAATCGCCGAGTCTGCCACGTAAATCACGCGCCATGGGGAATTAAACGGTAAATCGACATAGGCTTTCACCCCATCAGACAGTGGCGTAATATCCGCCTGCAAACGCTTGTCTTGATTTAGCTTTAAAGTCATCGACCCGTAATTATAAAGCGCCGCCTCATGAATAGCCAAATATTTATTAGTGTTTGTCTCAATCGTCAGTGGCGTGTGAACAGCATCGCGCAGCTCATAAACTGGCCATTTTTCATAATTTAATTCATATTTTGTCGCCTGGTAGGCAGGAATCCTCCAAGCCTGACCGTTTAGATCAACATTAAATTCAGTTAGCTCGTCCTCAATAATAATTCGCTGAAAACTCGGTTGTGGTGGCACCTCATATCGAAAAGCCACACCGTCATTAAATACGCGAAATCGCAAAGAAAATAAGCGTTTTTTCTCACTTTCTTCTGCCACATAAACCGCCATTTCATTATAGTTGTTGCGTACTTCTTTTTGTTCGCCAACAATCGTCTCAAAAACCTCATTGCAAGATTTTTTCTGTGTACGCACGAGACTCAAGTTGACCCCAAGTTCGCTTTCTCCTCGAAGCAAAAATCCCAATTTCGACTCTCGCACCAAAATCGTGTTCTCTTTTTTCACTTCATAAAAAATTCGGCCATCCCGCATCTTTATCGTGCAAATCACTTTCTTATTTGGTGATTCGATGTCAAACTGTCGCTTTGAGAATCGTTTTTTGAAGATTTTTATGTTAAAACTCATGCTTAAATTATACCGCATCTTCAACTTATGTTAAAATAAAACTAGTATTTTAAAGCAGAAAATCATGACACAAAATCAAGCAGCTTATTTTAAAAAACAAACAACATCTAGTAGTTCTCGTCGCAGTAGTTTTCGCCAAAAATTACCACTTTTAAGCCTTTTTCTGGTCTTCATTTTTATCTCGCTCACTACCATCGCCCTCATCAAAACCCTACACCCTAAAAATAAACTTTATTCACTCACCGAAGAGGTTTGTTTAAATAATTTAGAACTTAAAAGTTTTGAAAAAACAAAAATTTGTGAACATCTCACGGGAAATATCCATTTCTCTGATTTTAAAATTAGCGAACAAATCGTTTACGGTGCCAAGGATGACGATTTTATTGTTAAGTTGGAACTTCCAGTTACCGATTTTTATAGTGCACTCACCGATATTCCGGTAGAAAAAGTCACTGACTCCGATTTTCTCGCACAAAACCAAATATCTTTTATCGACGCAGACGCACTTTCTACCGACAAAAAATTATTAAGTATCAGCGGAAATTACTATCTCGATTACGCTCTTACCGGAGCTCGCTTCACTAAACTTAATTTTGAGACCAAAAATATTGATCAATTAGATACCCTAAAAGAAGCACTAAAATCCATTCGACTCACCCCAAAAACCAATTTCACCTCCTTCGCTGAGACCGGCGTCACCGCCCTCACCCGTCGAATCACTTTAAAGCTTAACCAAGTTGGAAATGGTGCCTATTTTGGAGAAGACATTGCTGATTTCCTTAAAAATAAAACCTTCACTCATATCAGTAATGAGGTGAGCTTTAAGGATAATTGTCAGGGCGGTTATCAGTCCATGGTTTTATGTGCTGACTGGCGCACCCTCGACACTATTACCGCCATCGGTACCGATATTGTTGAATTAACAGGGAATCACAATAACGACACTGGTGCCGAAAATAACCTCAAAACCATTGCCAAATACCGAGAGCTTGGCCTAAAAACCGTTGGTGGTGGAGAAAATCTAGCTGAAGCCAGAAAGCCGCTTGACGTAAATGACCCCATCCGCTTGCTAGCCTACAACCAGTCAACCAGTAGTGTGGCAAATGGTCAACTTGCCACCGACACTACCCCCGGCGCTAACCCATACAGTGAAGAACAGGTCAAACTTGATCTAGAAAAAGCCAAAAGCGAAAACAAATTTACCATAATCAACATGCAATATTTTGAATGTTATGCATATCCAGATTCACCTGTCGCCTATCCAGCCTGCGACAAACCAATCCCTAATCAGCAAGAATTCTTCAGACACTTAATCGATCTTGGCGCCGACATGGTAGTCGGTACCTCCGCCCATCAGCCACAAACTTACGAACTCTACCACGGTAAACCGATTTTCTATGGCCTCGGTAACCTCTTTTTCGATCAAATTTATTGGCCAGACACTAGACGCAGTCTCATTCTTACCCATTATTTCGACGGGCAAAAATACCTACAAACTCGCATTAATCCAACCGTCTATGATGAAGCATTAAAAACACGCCTACTTAATACTTCCGAAACCCAAGATTTTCTCAACCGCCTCTTCCAAGCTTCGCCAAAGGGAAATTAATATCGTAATCTAAAACCATAAAAGGAAAAACTATGCCACCAAACTATCCAAACCAAGGCCAAAATCCAAACCAAGGCCAAAATCCAGCCCAAGGTCAATACCCAAACCAAGGTCAAAATAAAGCTCAACTCCCACATCAATATCCAAATTCAAACCAGAGCCAAACCCCAAACAGCCACGAGCTCACTCCAAACGAATTTGCCAAACATAGCATGCCAAAATTCGGAAAAATCTTCGCCATTATTCTCTTCACCACCACTGGTGTTATCCTCCTCTCTTTCGGCATCGTTTATCTCATGAAATATCTCAACGAAAAAACTGCAAAAACTCCAGAGACTACAGCAGAATCCACGAAGCTTGTCTCTATCAATCTCCAACCAGCCATAGACCAATGGTTATCCACTCAGGTCAATAAGAAAAATAATAGTATTCTAGTCTATGATCTCAAAAATCAGGAAATTATTGGCCGCAACAATGATTTTACGCAAAACAACAGCCAGGGCGTCGAAAATCTTTTCTTAGTCTATCTAGCGAATCTGCTTTTTAAACAGGACACCTGGAAAAAAGAGGATCTAATTAAAGTTGGCGAGGAATCCCTCACCAAAGAAACCTGCCTCACCCGTATTATTCAAGAAAATCATGCCGGCTGCAAAGAAGCTATCGTGTCCGAACTCGGCGCTGACCAACTAAAGCAATTCTTAAAAGATCAATCCTATGAAAACACCAACCTAACCGCCCATCTCTCCAACACTTCCGACCTCTTAAGTCTCGCCAAGCGTTTTTATAATCACCCAGATTTTTCTAACGACGTTTGGGAAGATCTAAAATTAAAACTCGACCCAAAAGCTAATGTTATAGCTAGCACCAATCCGCTTCTTTCAGGTTTCCAAAAACTCAAACCATACGGAATTTTTGGTGCCGCCTCTGAAACCAGCTCCAATTATTCATATATTAATAATCTCTATTTTATCGAAACTGCCGAGGAGGATCCTGCACGCCGCCGCACTATAGTTCTAATCTATCTCGCCACAGACACCGATGCGGCCTCCATAATCGACCTCGCCAAAGTTATTGAAAAAAGTCTGATATAAGACATTTTTCAATAGTCTAATCACAAAAAACAGTCATTTATAAAAACATTTTTCAATAGTCTAATCACCAAAAACACGTTCAATAATAAAAAGCAGCTCGCCAAAAAATAAATCCCGCCTCTGCAGGATTTATTTTTATGCTTTTTAGTTCACCTAATTACTTGGCGTCGTTCCAGCGTTTAATAGCGTCTTTGATCACTTCCTTTGCAGATTCAAGACCTTCAAAAGCTTTCACAGTAGTAGTGCCAGGTTTCTTTAAGTCCTTGTAATGATTAAAGTGGAATTCAATTTGCTTAATCAACTGCTTTGGAAGATCTTCAAGAGTCTGATATTTGTCACCATTGTTGCGATCATCAGCAGGCACACAAATAATCTTGTCATCAACCTCGTCAGAGTCCACAAATTTCATCACGCCAAGTACGCGGGCCTTAGTATAAATACCAGTAGTGAGTGGCTGATCGGTAATCATCAAAACATCGAGCTCGTCACCATCCTCATCAAGAGTCTGTGGAATAAAACCATAGTTACATGGTTTAGCGAACGCGATTGGCTCCACGCGGTCAAGCATAAAGCAAGCATTTTTGCGGTCCCATTCAATTTTGTGATTTGATCCAGTTGGAATCTCAATCACTACGTTAATTTTACCGTCTTCATAGTTTCCTGGGGTCAAGATTTTATTAAAATCTGCCATTTTCTAAAACTCCTTTTTATATTTATGCTCATTATATCACGAACCCTGTCCGTCTCGCTCAATCTGTGGTAAAATAAAACGTATTATGTGATTCTCTAGGCTTGCAGCCCACAATCACCACTTATCAAACTCTATTAACAACTTAAAAAGAAAGGCATTTTATGCTCAGACAACCAAAGCAGCCAAAGAAAAAGCCAAAATACCAGTCAACCATCAAGCGTACGCTTCATTATTTTCTCAAAGCAAACTGGAAATATAAATGGTACGCCATTGCTATTCTAATCGTTACCCCAATTGTAATTTTTGTCCGCCAAATTCTCTCCCCACTCGTCATCGCTAACGTGATTGGCATTCTTTCAAGTGCCGGTCCGGAAGATTTCATTAATAATGGCAATATTCTCCAGATTCCCCTAGTTCAAAAAATCCTTCCTCAAGGTATTTTTCTCTTCCTCTGTCAATTAGTCGGCTCTGCTATTTTTGGCAACCTCCGCGTTTATCTCGTCTGGAAAATGGAACTTCTCACCATTAACGATCTTTCTATCCAGTGCTTCGACACCGTCAATAATCAATCCATGCAATTCCACTCTGATCGCTTCTCTGGATCTCTCACTGCTCAGGTTGGCCGCTTCACTCGCGCCTACGAACGTCTAACCGATCAATTCATTTTTAACATTATTCCTCTAATCACCACCTTCTCCTCTATCTTCATTATTCTCATGAATCGCGCTCCGATGTTTGCCATTGGCCTTATGTTCTTCTCAATGGTTTTCGCCATTGTCTCTTCTCGTAGTTTCAAGAAAATTGGCAAATGCAATGAAAGAGAAGCCGCTGCTCAAACTCGTCAAACTGGCCAACTTACCGATTCTATTACCAATATCCTCTCTGTAAAATCCTATGCACAAGAAAATTTTGAACGTGCAAGGTATACCAAATATCAAGGCGAGACCCTCGCAGCCGGTGAAGCTTCCATGCGTGCCACCATTCAGCGCGATGTACTTTTTGACTCCATCTTCCTACTAATTGATGTGCTTATGATTGGCTTTATCGTCATTGGCGCACCAGTTTTCTCCCTACCAGTCGCCACTGTTATCCTAATTTTCCAATACTCGCAAACTATCTTAGTAAATCTCTGGGATGTTAGTAGTATTTTCAAAAACTTTACCCGTGTCTTCGGCGACGCCCATGAGATGACCGTAATTCTCGACACTGTCGATACTGTCGTCGATGAGAAAGGCGCCAAGAAGCTGATTGTCGATAAAGGTTCCATTTATTTTGATCACATCAACTTCAAGCATGCCGACGCTAAAGAGGACATTTTTAACGATTTCGACCTTAAAATCAAACCAGGCGAACGCGTTGGACTAGCTGGATTATCCGGTTCCGGCAAAACTACTCTCACTAAACTCTTGTTACGCTTTGCCGATGTCGATGCTGGCGCCATCAAGATAGACAACCAAAATATCAGAAAAGTTACCCAGCATAGTCTCAGGAAGAATATCGCCTATGTTCCTCAGGAAGCCTCACTCTTCCACCGCACCATTGCTGAAAATATTGCTTATGCTAAACCAGATGCCACAATGGAAGAAATTAAGCATGCTGCAAAACTTGCCAACGCCGCTGAATTCATCGAAAAACTCCCTAATGGTTATGAAACCATGGTTGGCGAACGCGGTATTAAACTCTCTGGTGGCCAGCGCCAACGCATCGCCATCGCTAGAGCCATCTTAAAAGACGCTCCAATCTTAGTACTTGATGAGGCTACTTCCGCTCTCGATTCTGAATCTGAAGCTCTTATCCAAGAAGCTCTCCTTCGCTTAATGCATGGCCGCACCTCCATCGTGGTGGCGCACCGTCTCTCCACCATCTCCAGTTTAGATCGTATCGTGGTGCTAGACAACGGCAAGATTATTGAGCAAGGCTCTCATAATGAACTGCTCAAGCTAAAAGATGGACAGTATAAGAAATTATGGAATCGCCAATCCGGCGCTTTTATCGAAGAATCAAAAACTGCTGTAAAATAGAATCATGGATGATTTCAATATTAAGAGACAGCCTCTCGCCGAGCGCATGCGCCCCTCAAACCTAGAAGAGGTGATTGGGCAAAACAACATCGTTGGCGATGGTAAAATTCTCACTGAAATCGTCAAAAAGAAAGAGCCAGTCAATCTCATTTTTTGGGGACCTCCGGGAACTGGCAAGACTACCTTAGCTCGCATTCTTGCAAAAGAGCTCGACGCTGATTTTATCGAACTATCCGCCGTCACTGCTCACAAAAGCGACGTCGAAGCCGTGGTTGAGCGTGCCAGGCAAAACTGGAATCTTAAAATCCGCACTCTACTTTTTGTGGATGAGATCCATCGATTCAATAAGGCACAGCAGGATGCCTTCTTGCCTCATGTTGAATCTGGCCTCATTACTCTCATCGGTGCTACCACGGAGAATCCTAGCTTCGAGGTAATCCCAGCCCTTATCTCAAGATCTCGTGTTGTTGTCCTAAAATCCCTAGATAAAGCTGCAATTTTAAAAATTCTCCATCGCGCAGTGGAGTCCGAAAAAGCTGAGGCTAGGATTTCCAAAGAAGCCATCGAACTAATCGCTGACCTATCAAATGGCGACGCACGCTCCGCTCTAGGCGACCTTGAAATTTCCTTATCTCTCGGTAAAAAAATTACCCCAGAACTTGTCCTTGAGGCAGTTGGCAAAAAGATTATTAATTACGACAAGGATGGCGACTATCATTACGACACTATCTCTGCCTTTATTAAATCCATGCGCGGCAGCGACGTGGATGCCACGCTATATTATCTTGCTCGAATGATAGAGGGTGGGGAAGATCCTAAATTTATCGCTCGCCGCATGGTGATTTTTGCCTCTGAAGACATTGGACTCGCCGGCAACGGCGCCCTTGGACTTGCCGTCTCTGCTTTTCAGGCTGTTGAGCGTATTGGCATGCCAGAAAGTGGAATTATCCTATCCCACATTGCCGTAGCTCTTGCTAAGTCAAAGAAAGACAGAAGTAGTTATGACGCCTGGAATCGCGCCAAAGAATTAGCCGCTAAAACTCGCAACCTTCCAATCCCGCTTGGTATCCGCAATGCACCAACCAAACTGATGGAAGATCTCGGCTACGCCAAAGGATATAAATGGGAAGCTGGCTTCCATCACGACGTTAGCTATCTTCCAGATGAGATAAAAGATCAAAAACTCTATTTTTCAAATAATCCTTCACCCCCAAATAGCCATTCTAGCCAAGAATCTCACTAACTTTTTTCCTTAAAACCGGCACCACTTCTTTAAGGAACCAGGGATTCTTTGCCTGCCAACGAAAATTCAATGGACTTGGATGCACAATTGGAAAATATTTTGGCAAATATTCTTGAAAACACCTCACGGTTTCCGTTAAATTTTCTTTTTTTGTATCCTTCAAATAATATTTAATTGCGTATTCACCAATCAAAATGATTAATTTCACATTTGGCATCAAGGCTAGCAGTTTTTCATGGTACTCTTCAGCGATAAATTTACGAGGTGGCAAATCTCCAGTCTTACCTTTTCCAGGAAAATAAAAATCCATCGGCATAATTGCAATCTTTTTTGAATAAAAAGTCGTCTCATCCACCCCCATCCAGTCGCGCAATTTCTCACCAGATTTATCCATGAACGGAATGCCATTTTCTTCCACCTTCGCCCCCGGCGCTTGACCAATAATCAAAATCCGCGCCGCCGTATCCACTTGATAAATCGGCATCACCCCGCGTTTTGTGTATTCACTATTTCTCTCATCAGAAACTAGTTCCTCCTTGATTTTTGCAAAATCATTACAATCTTCAACCATACTATCACTATTACTGTTACTACTATCACTATTACTTTTACTATTACTATTTGTAATTTTGTTCATATTTTACCTCACCCTTATTTTACTCCCCCTAGCTTTTTTAGGGAAATTTGATACTATGAAGATATTAAATAAGGAGTCTTATGGGAATAGGTATTTTAGTATTAGTATTATTTTTTCTTATGGTTGTCATTCCAGGTGTTCGCATTATTAATCAATACGAGCGCGGCGTTGTTCAGCGTCTTGGTCGCTTCCGCAAAATCCTCGATCCTGGACTTCATGTCATTATTCCATACATCGACACCATGCGAAATGTTGACGTTCGCACCACGCCGATGGACGTTCCAAAACAAGAAGTGATCACCAAAGACAACGTCACTGTCAATGTCGACGCAGTTGTTTATTTCCGCGTAATTGACGCCAAAAAAGCTGTTTTTGAAACCACTAATTATGCCTATGCCACTTCCACTTTTGCTCAAACCGCACTCCGTGATGTCACCGGTAACTTCGATCTTGATGAATTACTCTCAAAACGTGATGAAATTTCTAGTCAAATCAAGGAAATCGTCGACGCCCAAACCGACAAATGGGGAATCGATATCGAGAGTGTTAAGCTGCAAAACATCGAGCTTCCTTCTGACATGAAACGTGCTATGGCCAAACAAGCCGAAGCAGAACGCGAACGCCGTGCCGCCATCATTTCAGCCGAAGGTGAAAAAGCTTCCGCCGCCGCTGTCGCCGAAGCCGCTGAACTGCTCGCCAAAACTCCTGGCGGTCTCAACATCCGTACCCTACAAACCCTTGAAAAGATTAGCACTGACCCATCCCAGAAAACTGTTATTCTTCTCCCAACCGACCTCGCAGGCGGACTTAAGAATCTAATCAAATAGATTTAGTTTAAAAGAGAAATTAAATGAGCGAACAAACTATAACAGAAGAACAACAGGATTTAGCAAAACAAGTTCGACAAACCAAGCTAAATTGCATTCCAATATTAATTCTAGTTTTTCTAGCTATATTCATAATTCATGGAATTATTAATCTAGTAAATACGTCAATTGAAGAACATCGAATTTATGCCATAAATATTCCAGAAGAGCACGTTTTTAATTGTAATGCGACTTGGGATGAGAATACTAGTTCCATCAAATGTCCTGAGCAAAAAATTGATGGTACATATTCAAAATACGATAAGACTAAATTACGAGTTGGATATTCAGATGTAAATACTAAAGATAACCATTTTGCGAAAGAAATATCAGACTACACTATTGATCCATCGCTCTATGTTACAGAAAGCTATGACGAAGAAAAAGTAAAAAATACTAATCTCGAAACATCTATCACCTTTTCTCTCTACAACATCTATTTAAGTCGGACTATGATCGAGAAAACCGTTCATATTCGCTATAAACTCACCGAGGAGGACCTCAAACTTATTAGTGATAGAAATACTGAATGGAAGAAGCAAGAGGCGGAACGCAAAGCTCTCCAGGAGAAGATTGAAGCAGAGAAAAAAGCCGAAGCTGAAAGAAAAGCCGCCGAAGAAGCCAGAGAACGCGCCGCCGAAGAAGCTAAAGAACGCGCCGCGAAGGAAGCCAGAGAACGCGCCGCGGCAGAAGAAAGAAGACGCGCTAGCCAGCAGCAAACACCAAAATATACCCCAGCTCCAGCGTACTCCGGTGGATCAAGCACACCAAATCGCTCTGATAACTACTCACCTAGCACCGGCACTAATACTATTGTTAGTGGATACTGCAACGACGGTACCTATGTCACTGGCAACCCATCCGCCAGAGGCAAAGCCAACCCCTGTTATGGGCATAAAGGCTGGCGAGACTACTAGGATTAACCTACCTATAAAATCTTAAATACTTATCAAACAAAGAACCGTTTTTATGCAAAATCCCATCATCGAAAATATTCTAAATAAAATCTCTCAAAAATACCCTGATGTAGACACGATCCTATTATTCGGCTCTGCCTTAAATTCAGATTGGACCGAAGAATCTGACATTGATCTCTATTTTATCGGCAAAGATCTATCAGACGGAAGAATCGACCTGATAATTGATAGTATTAAGGTTGAAATTCAAACCGATAACTTTAACGACATTAAAACCTACATAGAAGACGAGTCCGGAAAACTTCTAAACCGCAACGTTTCAACCATGCTCGCAAATTCAAAAATTCTCAAAACTGAGTCTAAAGAACAAATAGAAAGTCTCATTACTCTTGCTAGAAAAACTCTCAAAACGCCAGTAGACTACACTACTGAAGACGTCAAAATGTGGAAATACTCGATCACGGATTATTTGGAAAAAGCCACTAAAGATTTTAAACGTAATGACACTTTTGCTTTCTATTTCGATGCACATTTTGTGATCCAAAACGCGACTGAATTAATTCTTGCAACAAATAATCATTATTTCCCGCAGCCAAAAAATCTCACTCA
Source organism: uncultured Candidatus Saccharibacteria bacterium (assembly GCA_916049555.1). Lineage (GTDB taxonomy): Bacteria > Patescibacteriota > Saccharimonadia > Saccharimonadales > Saccharimonadaceae > Nanosyncoccus. The sequence goes on from CAJZIB010000002.1 coordinate 26,967, forward strand.
TATCCTGGAAAATATCTCCCCAGATTTTCTTAAAAACATTGAAGAATATGAGCTCGCGAATAGTCTAGAAAGTAAATTACAGTCTCTTCAGAAAATCGCAAATCTATTTAGCCTTAAATAAAAAAATACCTCCGAAGAGGTTTTTAAACAATTTTGGCTGGGGATGAGGGATTCGAACCCCCGAATGGTGGGACCAGAACCCACTGCCTTACCACTTGGCGAATCCCCATTCTTTGGTATCTCTATGATACCATATTTTTCAGAAAATGAACCCTTAATTTTAAAAATCCCTTTACAAAAACAAAAATCCTCGCTATACTACTATTGACAGTCTGGTATCAGACTATTTTTTATGGAAGGAGCAAATGGCAAATATCACTCGCATCAAAGCTGGCAATTCCAAGGGTAAAACCGAAGAACAGAATCAGCCAACCAAGATTCATCAAGAGACAAAAACCGCTATTTCAAAGCAGCCAAGAAAAAAACTTACCAAGTTAGAAAAGGCGCAGCAGAAATACGAAAAAAAGCAACTTAAAAAGCAGCAAAAATTAGCCAAAAAAGCTAGCAAGAAGCCTCTACCAAAGGTTCTCCGTATTCTCACTGCTCCATTCCGCAAAATCGGTAGCTACATCCATGCCTCCTGGCAAGAACTTCGCCAAGTTCGCTGGCCAAACCGCAAAATGACCTGGAAACTCGTTTCCGCCGTCATTATTTACACAGTCCTCTTCAGTGTAGTTATCATGCTACTTGACGCAGGCTTCACTTTATTATTTAATAATCTATTAGATCGGAAGAGCACACGTCTGA
>CAJZIB010000003.1 GCA_916049555.1 uncultured Candidatus Saccharibacteria bacterium
TAATTGGAGCATCACCGATTCTTAGATTAAAACCAAAACAGTTGTTGATGGAATTAGAATAAAATGAATGTATTTTCGAGAGCAATTATTGCAGTTTTAAGAAAACCTTCAAGAAGCTTAATTTTATTAGTGCTAATGATATTGATTTTTACGGCATTAATTTCTGGTGCAATGGTGAGAAATTCAATTGGCGACCTGAAGGGAAGGCTTGATCGGAATTTTAAAGCTGGTTTCGTAATTAGTACTAAGGGAATGAGCGCCGGTGGTGCAGCTATTGGGGGAATAGCTACTGGCGGGGTAGAGACTGATGGCGGCACGGGCGTTGAGAAGACACAGAGTGGAATAAATCTTGGTGGGTTAACTTTGAGGCAGGCAGAGTTAGTTAAGGAGGTTAAGGGAATTGAGTCAGTAAATTTTATACAGAATGAGGTTGTGGTAAGTGATAAGTACCAGCCGGTTGAAGATGCGCGCGGTGGGGTGAAACTTGATGGGGTGAGGTCTAATTTTACTGCAACATTTGTAGATGACAGTCAGCTTTTTCCAGAGTTCTTAAATGGACGATATGAAATAAAACAGGGGCGCGGAGTTTTGCGTGGTGGAAAAGATGAAGTACTAATACACGAGGAGTTTGCTGAGAAAAATCATTTAAAACTTGGCGATGAATTAAGTTTCAAGATACATGGTAGAAAAATTAAACTTGTGGTGGTGGGTATTTTTACAGGTAAGGATGCTCAAATGAATGGTTTTGCGTCTGAAGCTCAAAATCGGTTATTTGTTAGCTTTAAGACACTCGAGAATATTTCGAGAGATTTACGATTGCAGCAAGTCAGTTATTTTGTAAGGGATCCGAAAATAATTGAAGAGACAATTGCAAAAGTGAAAACATTGAACCTGCCTTGGGAGAACTTAGTGATCGCAAATAATTTTGAAAAGAATAAAGAGCTGTATCAAACGATTGAGAGTGTAGAGAAGCTGCTGAATATGATGCTGGCCGCAATCTCTGTAGCGAGTATGTTAGTACTTGGTTTTGTATTGATGTTTTGGTTCAGGGGCAGGATACATGAAATTGGCACATTGCTCGCAATAGGAAAGACTAAGCTGGAGGTGTTCTTGCAAGTTGTGGTTGAACTTTTAATTATTGCGATGGTGAGCTTTATTCCGGCAATGCTTGTAAGTAACTTAACTTCGGACGCAATGACTAAAACGATTTTAGAGCAGGCGGATTCGGCGGAAATGAGGGGCGTAGATGAAATTAACGTGAAACGTAAAGAACTTAATATGAATGACTATGTAGCAGTAATGAGTTTGGGAGTGGGGGTGATTTTGCTTGCAACTGGTGGTGCGTCAATTTCAACGATGAGGCTGACGCCAAAACAAATTTTAACAAAGATGAAATAGGAGGAATATGACGGTATTAAGTATGAAAAATGTTGGATTCAAATATGACAATACAGGTGTGGAGGTTTTGAAAAATGTGAATATTGAATTTGAATCAGGGAAATTCTATGCAGTGGTGGGAAAATCTGGCTCTGGTAAATCAACATTCTTGGGGCTCCTGGCGGGACTAGATACTCCGACAACTGGAGAAATTCTAGTAGATAAATTCGATATTGCAGCGATGGGGTATTCATATCACCGGAAGAATAATATTGCGTTAGTGTTTCAGAGTTATAATTTGATTGACTATCTAACTCCAATGGAAAATTTGAGGCTGGTTAATTCTCAGGCGAGTAACGAGGTGCTTAAAAGAATGGGACTTGAGGAGTCGATTCATAATCGAAACATTATGCAGCTTTCTGGTGGGCAACAACAGAGGGTGGCAATTGGGCGAGCGCTGGTTTCAAAAGCGCCAATAATCTTGGCGGATGAGCCTACGGGGAACCTAGATGAGGAAACAACCGGGGATATTATAGAAATATTGAAAGAGGCAGCACACAAGGACCATAAATGTGTGATTGTAGTGACGCATAGCGATCAGCTTGCGAAATCTGCGGATGTAGTATATCAACTAAAAGAGAAGAGTCTCGTGAAGAAGGGGAAATAAAAGATATAGCTTCAAGGATATTTTGCGTGCTATAATCTTCTAAGAAAGGCTTAAAATGTGTGCACAATTTGTAGCGTCGAATAAAGTGACTTGTCCGAACTGCGGAAGTACAAATGTAACTCCGATGGGGAAGAGCGGTAGTTCTGCCGCGGAACGTATGATTTTTGGGAAGATGGTGATGGGACTTTTGGGTGCAATTTTGGGCTATTTTGCTTCGGATGAAAAGTATAATTTCCATTGCGGAAACTGCGGTGAGGTGTTTTCGATAAAGAAATCATAAAAATGGCTAGCTAGCGCTAGCTATTTTTAATGTTTATGCTAAAATGAAGTTATTGATTCAGAGGTGAATCTTGTTAAATAAATTAAGGCGTGGGCGAAAGGAGAGGTGTCCCATGGTAAATAAAAATATTGAAACAAAAACTGAGGGGTCGAGAAAAAATCCAGGGAAGCCATGCAAATATATTTTTGTGACTGGCGGTGTGCTATCTGGTGTTGGTAAGGGGATTACTGCGGCTTCGATGGGGGCGATTTTGAAGGCGAAGGGCTACAAAGTGACCATGCAAAAATGTGACCCATACTTAAATGTTGATGCAGGATTATTAAATCCAGTGGAGCATGGTGAGTGTTTTGTGACACATGACGGCGTGGAAACTGATTTGGACTTAGGCCACTACGAGCGTTTTTTGGATTTTGAAACAAACCGTTACTCGATTACTTTGTCGGGTTCAATTTTTAAGGAATTAATTGAAAAAGAACGTGCTGGCGGTTTTCATGGTAAGACCGTACAATTGGTGCCACATTTTACAAATCTGGTGCAGGAAAAAATTGAGAAGGCTTCGAAAGATTCAGATATTCATATTGTTGAAATTGGCGGCACAGTTGGCGATTACGAGGGGCTGTCGTTTATCGAGGCGATTAGGCTTTTTGCTAATAAAGTGGGACGTCGAAATTGTCTCTATGTGAGCGTGGTCTATGTGCCTTGGATTAACACTTCGAAGGAATTGAAAACAAAACCGGCACAAAACGCTTTGAAGGACTTGCGCGGTTTTGGGATTATTCCGGACGTTGTGGTCTGTCGTACTGAGAATCCAGCACCTCGTGAAATTTGTGAAAAGATTGCACGTTTTTCAGGGATTTCTGATACTGCTGTATTAAATTTACCAGATATCAATTCGGTGTATGATGTGCCATTTAATGTTTTGAAATCTGGTGTGCTTGAAATTTTGAATGATTTCGTCGGGGATGATTTGGAGCCTGATATGTCTAGATGGCTAGAATTTTCGAAGCGCCGAGCGGAGAAATATGAAAAAACTGTGAAAGTGGGGTTGGTCGCGAAATACGTTGGAAATGAAGATACTTATATTTGTGTGACGGAGGCCTTAAAGGCAGCTGCGGCATGGAGTGGGGTGAATCTTGAAATTAAATGGATAAATGCCGAGAAGGCTGAGGATAAAGATTTTGCAGCTGTGGACGGATTAGTGGTGCCTGGCGGATTCGGTGCAAGAGGTGTTGAGGGGAAGATTCGTGCAGCTGAGTTTGCTCTTGAAAATAATAAGCCATATCTTGGTCTCTGCCTTGGCATGCAGGTAGCTTGTATTGCAGCAGCGCGAAGAGCCGGACTTAGAAGAGCAAACTCTGAGGAGTTTGACGAAGAGACGCCTGAAAACGTGATCTATATTATGGACGATCAGAAAGGGAAGGAATCGACTGGTGGAACGATGAGGTTGGGGGATTACAAAGCGAAGCTTATGAAGGATAGTCAGACTGCCAAGATTTACGGAACAACTGAAGTGGTTGAGCGCCATCGTCATCGCTTTGAAGTAAACCAGAAATTTTTGGATGCAATTTCAAAAGGTGGCATTGAAGTGTCAGGCACTTCTCCAAACGGAAAGTTAGTTGAATTTGTGGAAGCACCTGGACTGAGATTCTTCCAGGGGACGCAGGCCCATCCAGAGTTTAAATCTCGCCCACTAAGTGTACATCCTTTGTTCCAAGCCTTTATGGATTCCTTGGTCTAGATTTTGTTTACAGAGATAAAACTTCTTTGTGCTAAAATATAGGTATGGAGAAGATTAAACAATTACTTAAATTAGTGATCTCTACGCTTTATGGAGTGGAGGTTGAGGCTAATGTGGTTGCAGCGCCAAAGGATACTGGTGCGGATTTTGCAACGAATATCGCAATGAGTTTGACGAAGACTTTGAAGCGGAATCCACTTGAGATTGCTGAAGAAATCTGTGGTGAACTATTGAGGCAGGCTGAGTCAGAAAATGGAATTGTTGATAATGTGGAAGTTGCAAAGCCTGGTTTTATCAATATTAAGCTTGGTGATGGGTTTTATAAGGACGAGATTGCAAAATATCAAAAAGATTTCTTGGATAATATATCACAGGATGAATATTTGGATAAAACCGTAATATGTGAGTTTTCCGATCCAAATCCGTTTAAAATTTTGCACGTTGGCCATCTTTATACTTCGATGGTTGGGGATGCAATGTCGAGAATTATTGAGTTCGCTGGCGGAAAAGTTGTGCGAGCAAACTTCGGTGGTGACGTGGGGCTACATGTGGCAAAAAATATGTATGCGCTTTTACAGCATGTTGACAGGATTTCGGATGAAATGACACCGACTGAGAAGGCAGAACTTATGGCTGAGTCATATGTTGAAGGCTCAACGGCCTATGAAGAAGACGAAAAAGCTAAGCAGGAAATTGTTGAAATCAACCAAAAGATTTATAAAATTGCTGCTGCTGGGGAAGAAGTTGTTGCAAAGCTTGAGGAAGAAGTTGAATCCAGCGAAGGGAATGCGAAGAGTGTTGTCGAGAAAGATCTTTTGATTGCAAAAGTTTATTACTGGGGACGCAAAGCTAGTTATCAATATTTTGAAGATTTTTACCGAAACATTGGCGTGAAATTTGATCGATATTACCCAGAATCGACGGTGGCTGGAAAAGGCCTTGAGGTTGTAAAACGAGAACTTAAGAATGGCGTCTATGAAGAGTCAGATGGCGCTGTGGTATTTAAGGGCGAGAAGTATGGGCTGCACACCCGTGTATTTATTAATAAAAATGGGTTGCCAACCTATGAGGCAAAAGATGTTGGTTTAATCTTTACAAAATGGGCTGATTACCACTTTGACAAATCTGTGATTATTACCGGTAATGATATTATCGACTATATGAAGGTAGTCTTGAAATCAATCGAGCAGTATGCACCAGAATTGTCGTCAAGAACTTTGCATATTACACATGGACAGGTGAAATTACCAGGGAAAGAGAAGATGTCCTCAAGGAAAGGGAATTTCTTGAAGGCTGTTGATGTGATTAATTTAATTAACGATGAGCTGTTTGAAGTGCAAAAAAATGTGAACAGTAGTCGCGGTAATAGTAGTGAGACTGAACAAAAAAAGGTTGATTCGAAGATTTTGTTCGGTGCAATTCGTTATGCATTTTTGAAATATAAGGTTGGCGGCGACATTATATTTGATGTCGATGAGTCGGTATCTATGACTGGTAATTCTGGTCCTTATCTGCAATATGCTGCAGTGCGAGCACAAAAAGTACTCGGAAAGATTTTTGAGTCACAGTCAAAACAAACGAGTAAAGAAATTACTCAAAATTCCTGGACCCTGAACGATTTTGAGAAGAGTTTGATCAAAAAAGTTATGCAGTATAAATCAGTACTTGAAGAGGCGGTAAAGGAATTGGCTCCTAGCAAGATTTGTACTTATCTTTATGAAATTGCGCAGGAATTTAGTAGGTTTTACGAGAATGTTCAGGTTGTGGGGAGCGATTTTGAAGTTGAACGTGGTGAAATCGTTCTTGCGTATCTAAAAGTATTAACACATGGGCTTAGTCTGTTAGGGATTGAAGTTCCAGAGAAGATGTAGGTAAAATGAAAAAGGCTAAATTACTTTGGGTGGATTTAGAAATGACCGGACTTGATCCCGAAAAGGATAAGATTCTCGAGGTAGCGGCAATTGCCACAGATTGGCAGTTCAATGAAATTGACCGGATGACAGCAGTTGTGAAAGTACCGAAGAAGCTAATCGAGGAGCGTATGGTGGGGGAATTCTGGGAGGCTAATCCCGAATCGTATAATTCATTGGTTACTCAGAATGAGAAAGGGGAAGATGCTGAGGTCGTGGAAGATAAAATCTTAGATTTTATTGAGAAGAATTTTGGTAAGGAAGTATATCTTGCAGGTAATTCAATTCACCAGGACAAGAGATTTATTGTGAAGGAGTGGCCAAGATTGGATGCAAGGTTGCATTACCGAATGTTTGACGTGTCTGCTTGGAAGATTTATTTTGAGAATGCTTTAAAAATTAAGTTTACTAAACGGGAAAATCACCGTGCCTTAGATGATATTGAAGGTTCAATTGAAGAAATTAAGTATTATTTAGGTTACGTGAAGAAGGATCGAAGTTAGAATGGAATTTAGAATTGAGGATTTGACCGGAATTGGAGAATATAGCGAGAAGGAATTCCTCTCAAAGAAAGGTGAGCACGAGGGGGAGCTATTTTTAGCGCCGAATGGGAAGGTGTTTCTAGTTCAGAGAAAGAATACAATTGAAGTGAGAACCGATAAGAACTTGTCGAGGTTATTAAGAGAGCAATATGAATCGGTGATGACATCGCGTTATTTTGGCAATGGGGGAATTGAGGTGGTGATGTCTGGACAGATGTCGCTTGATGAAATTTATGATATGGCGAGATTGAGTTATAACCTAACAAAAGAGCTTGAATAAAAATTTAGTTTGAGTAAATAATTTGTTCTAAAAAACTGCAGATGACTGCAGTTTTTTATTTGATAACTAGTTTTACCTCGAATTATGTTATCAAAAAATATTTCTTGAACTAAAATATTATTTCTTGCGCTGATCGCGGATTTCTTCAAGAACGGTGAGAATTTTCTCATCAGTAGTTGGCTCAGTGGCTGCTTCGGCTTCTTTCTTTGCAGTGAATTTATTAATAATGCGAATGAAGATAAAGACACAGAAGGCAACGATGAGAAAATCTACGACGTTTTGGATGAAGTTTCCATAGCGAAGGTGGGCTGCACTAGAGCCGCCAAGGAAGTTAGGGATAGTGATTTCGAGATTTGTAAAATCGATACCACCGAGGATGATGCCAACAACTGGCATAATGAGGTCGTTGACGAGGGAGCTAATGATTTTATTGAATGCGCCACCGATGATGACACCAACAGCGAGGTCGATGACATTGCCACGGTTGATGAAATCGCGAAATTCTTTGAGAATCGGATTCATTTTTTTGATACTTTTCTTGAGCTTTTTTAAATCTGGATTTTTCATGAGGCTATTATACCTTATAAAATATTTCTGGTATAGCAGGGATAACCTAGTAGGGGTTGGTTTTTTGTGTAATTTTATGTTCTCACGATATAGCTTTTGTGTGAGTTGAAGGAAGACTAGACAGCTTTGATATTAAAATTTTCAAAATTTTCTTTAAGGTTAGTGAGATTTTTAATTTCTGTTTCTGTAGCGGATTTTGCGGCCGGTTTTTGAGTGCGCTGATTGGTTTCGGTTTGGTAGTTAATGAGATAGGCTAGTTGTAAAGTAAATTCGCGAGCCAAAACGCGATCGAGATGAGCTGAGATTCGGGCGGTTTCGAGGGTAGAATTTAGGGCATTATTTTTGGTTTTTTCTTCTGTGGCAATTTGATCCTCTGAGAGCGAGTCAACATCCTCTATGCCAAATTCTTCAGTGAGGGATTTTTTCTCGGTGAGCATGAGTTCATGAAGAACGCCTTTTAGGGACGAACTATAGGCACGGAGGTCAGAGGATTTTAAAAGATCTGAATATTTACCTAGAGTTTCTTCATTGAGATATTTAGCCATGAAGTAGCTGCGAATTAAGTAATCGCGGTCGCGAGTGTCTATGGTCTTTTTGGCATTAAGAAGTGTACTGGCGCCAATAAGGAAAAATAGAGATACTACAAAAATTGCAATATTTTTTAGAGTGAGATATTTAAGAAAGTCAAAACCACCATTTGGAGTTTTGCTATGATTTTTATTTTCGCTTGCGATTTGTTGCAAGTAAGCCATCTTGTCCATGGGAATATTATAGCATAACAGATTTGAGATGCTATAATTTAAGAAATGAGATACAAGTGGAGGAAGAGCTTTAGTGCAGGATGCTAAAGAGGAAATACGAGCAAGACTCCCGATTGAAGATGTAGTCTCACAATACATCGAACTAAAACGGGCTGGTAGGACGCTGAAGGGGCGTTCACCTTGGGGCGTGGATAAAACGCCGTCGTTTATGGTGTCGCCAGAAAAGGGGATTTGGCATGATTTTTCAGCAAATAAGGGTGGAGATATTTTTAGTTTTATTATGGAAGTAGAGGGGATAAGTTTCCGGGAGGCGCTAGAAAAATTGGCAGCCCAGGCTGGAGTAGAGTTAAAAAAATATGATCGCAGTGACGAAGTAAATGCAAGATTAAAAATGCGAGCAAAGGAGGCTTTGGAGCTGGCTTGTAAATATTTTCAGGTGTGTTTGGCGAAAAATAAGGCGGTTTGTGAATATGTATTTTATAAACGTGAATTGAATCGGCCGACGATCGTGGATTTTCGTGTGGGGTATGCGCCAAATAGTAAGAATAGCTTGGTGCAGTTTTTAGAAAAACGCGGATATTCTTTGGCGGAACTAAAAGAGGCGGGCCTTGTGAATCGTTTTGATGGTGATTTATTCAAGGGGAGGATGATGATTCCGTTTGTGGATGCAAACAGTGGTGACGTGATTGGATTTACGGGGAGGATTATAGATAAAGGCGAGCCTAAATATTTGAATACGCCGGAGACGAGGTTATTTAACAAGGGGCGATTCATTTTTGGCTTGGCACAGGCAAAAGAAGCGATTCGAAAGAGCAATTTTGTGGTGATTGTTGAGGGGAATATGGATGTAATTTCGTCGCACCAGGCTGGGGTGAAAGAAGCGGTGGCAACTTCTGGGACGGCGATGACGGAAAATCACTTGAAGATTTTGTCGAGACTAACTTCGGATATTCGATTGGCCTATGATGGAGATGAGGCAGGGGTAAAAGCAGCGGAGCGAGCAATTATGCTGGCTGGAAAAATCGGCATTTCATTGTCAGTGATTTCTGGCTATGGACAGGCAAAGGACCCAGATGAATTGATTAAAATTGATCCGAAATTATGGCAAAAATGTGTAGAAGATCGGATGCCGGCAGTGGATTGGATTTTAAAAAAATATGAAACGAAGTTGAATTTAATGACTGGACCAGGGAAGAAAGAATATTCGGATTTGGCAATGAAAATTATTTCTTACATTGAGGATCCAGTTGAAAAGAAACATTATGAACAAATGGTGGCCAGAAAATTAGACGTGACGGTTGAAGATTTGCAGGCGAAAAAGATCCAGGTGGAGACAGTGCGCTTGAAACCTGTGGTGACAAAAGGGCAAGGTGAAGTTTTGGATGAGGGGAGTGAGGTGCTAAATACGCTGAAGACTTTGGAGGATAGTTTGCAGGCGATTTTGGTGTATGGGGGTGCGGTGGGACAGGAAATCGGGCTGGAGATTCCAGAGGATGAAACAAGACTTGAGGAGTTGTCTTTGATTTTTGATGAAAAATATGCGGGAATGAGTGAGGATGCGCTGAAGAAGGAAACGATGAATTTGAATGCGCGATATAGGGAAGAGCTGAGGAAACGGAAGATTTCGGAGCTGACCGAGCAGCTGACGCAGGTTGAGAGTGATGAAGAAAAGACTATGGAAATTTTGAAGCAAATTGAACAGCTGAGGAAAGAATAGCGAAATGAATAGCGAAAACGTAGCGAAAAGAATAGCGAAAGAATAGCAAAAAGAATAGCGATTGGCTCTTGTGAAATCTGGACATTTATAAGGATTAGCGGTATAGTTACATAAAAGTCATATTTTTAAAATTGAAAGGGTGTAGTATGGAAGACGCTGGTAATAGTTTTGCCGCATCTGATAAAGCAATGCTCGAGCATTTTGTTGATCAGTTGATTGATGAGAAAGGTATCAATAAGACTGATCGACTACGTGCTGAGCTTATGGAAAAAGTGAGTGACACGGTGATGACTGAAATTCTAATGAATCTACCGGATTATCTTTTAGATAAAATAAATGCTGCATATGACGAGAATACTGCTAGTGAGGAATTGATTGAAGGTATTGTGCGAGAGTCTGGTATAGATACTGAGACGATTACAAAAAATGCACTGATCAACTTTAGAGAAAGTTTTTTGGCTTAAGATAATAAAGATATGACAATACTTGTAGGATAGGGATAGAAAAATGGAAAGAATTGGTAATAAAAATAATGCTGCAGAGAGTAATCCAGCGCCAGTGGTTGAGAATAAGGGGAATCAGGAGAAGAAGCCGGAAGAAAAAGGTTTAAAGATTGAAGCTAAGGATCTCGGAAATAACGGAAGGAATAACCGTAAGGATATTCTTGATTATATTCGTGAAGAGAATGAAGCTGCTTTGAAACAGATGGTCGGACTTGGCTTGATGGATAGTAGAGATGCTGGGAAAGAATCCCGTTCAATGGTGGACTTCTTGCGGGATGAGGAAGAAAAATATTTTCGAGAGAAAAATAATCAGAGTAAGGTACGCGTGTCTGGTGATGAAGCCAAGAAGATGTCAAATGGAATGGATGAAGACTTCGTACCAACGAAAGAGGCTACTCCAGAGGAGTCCATGGAAGATAGGAAGCATGGAGAAAAGGTCTTCCTTGCGAATATTAATAAGGCAATCGGTGAAAATATCGGCATAAAGGCTGCTGCAGAGGCAAAGATCGATTCAATTAGAGAAGAAACTACCAAGAAGTTAATTGATACAAAACGATATGATAGCATGCGTAGCTCGATTCAATCTCTTTACGATCAGGGTAGAATTGATAAAGGCCTATACAAGACAAAAATGGCTTCTATTGATGCGATCGTTCAAAAGGCTGAAGAAACCAATAATGAGACAATGAAGGATATTGCCGTAGGAACATATGGTAAGATCGCAGCTGAGCAAATTAAGGCTGAAAATGATAGGTATGATAATTTAGAGAATGAACGCATAAAGACTGACGAAGAAATCTCAAAGAAAAGGAAAGAATTCGCTGAAAGCGGATTGAGGGGTCTGACTGAAGCGCAGCAGCAGGAATTAGATAAGCTTGAAGATAAAAGACAGGCTTTGATTGCTGATCAGCGTAAAATGAACGGCTTAGTGTCAAAACCAGATGAAGAACGTATTCGCGAGAGAGCGGTTCAGATAGATCAGGAGGAAAAACAGAAGGCGGCGGCGAGAAAGGAAAAACTCGCTAAGATACTTGGTGTTTCTGTCGATCAGGTCGATTCTATGATTAACAATATGGTCAAAAAGACCGCTGCTGAACAACAGAAAAATGCAAAACAGAATAATTCGGCAAATACAGACAATGGGGATGCGAAAAAGAATGCACCGGCTAATATTGATAGTGTAGATGCAAAAAAGAATGCCAATACTGATCCGGGTAAGAAGGTTGGTGAGGTTACTGGTGTTGGCATGAGTCCAATTAAATATATGCGAATGCTGATGTCTGGAAATTCAAGTAAGAATAACGATGATAGTTCTAAAGATAAATTAAAAAATCCTGAGGGAGCTAATGAAAAAATAAAAATATTTAACGACTATTTTGAAGGTCTTGGCGAGGGTGACTCTTTCTCTCAACGTTCTGCAAAAATTGCAATGGGACTTTTAGGTCAGAGAGTGGCGCTTGAGGGTGATGAGAAGAAGCGAAAAGCTGCTGAAAAATTTACATTAGGGGCATGTAAGAACATAAAAGAATTGCCTGATGACGTTAAGGAGAAGACTAAAGGTCTTGAAGAAAAACTTGCGCGGGCCGATATGTTCGAATCTGTGATCAATGATATTAATATTGGAAGAACGCAGGATCTTGTTAAGAAGTTTGGTGAGGATGTTACCTATGCATATATGCGAGCAGAACTTCGAAAGGCACACCTTCAGCTATTAAAGAAATTTAACCCACAGATGGCTGGTCAGTATGAAAGTAAAATGAAAGGTGTGGCATATGATCCAAAGCTTTATGAAAATATTCCATCTACAATAACCGAAGAAGAATATAATACCGGAACAGCTGTAATTGATGGTTTGATTAAGGTTTTCCTTGATAAGGTTAAGGGGCGCGATAATCTAAAGAGCTATTATGATGCTGAGACAAAAATAAGCGAGTCGACAAAGAGTGAAGAATACAAGAAACTTGCTGCAGAAATGAATAAGAGTAAAAATGGCGATAAAGTAGATAGTGTACCCACTCATGAAATCCATGAAATCGACAAATCAGCAGAAGTAGTTAGGGTTAACGTGTTGTCTGGTGATTTGGCGAAAGATTATATTCTTGGTTTTTATGATAAGGATAATGCTACTAAATATAGAGACTTTATGAAGGGGGAGTTGATTTATGAGTCTTCAAGGACGGACATAGATCTCAATCCTGAGGGGCAAGATATCCAACACGAAAACAACGAGAGGATTAGGCAGGCTATGGACAAGTTGAATCTCGATGATATCTTTAGAGGTAGCGCTAGGGAGCTAAATGGGCCTGATAGGGAGTTTGAGGGTGCTTATGTTTATACTGAGCTTCAGAGAAAAGTTGATGCGATTAATAAGCGACTTCAGACTAGTGGCGAAGATGCTCCTTCAAAAGAGGAAAAGGAAGAATTATCACTTCAGGTTCATATGGTGAAACAGATGATGTCTGGTTTTACAGAGTATTATTCGAAGAGGTTTAATGTTGAAAAGCCACGTCTGGTACTGAACTTTACATCGACTATGAAAGGGGTAAAAAATAGAGTGCGCGGGTTATTCCGCAATCTAATGAGACATCGTGCTATCTAGTGCAGGATAAAGTAATCAGGATCTTAAAACTGAGGAGTATTTGTCTTATTTGACAGTTTATGTTATAAATTGATGTGATGGTAAAGAGTATTGTGGACGAGAATAATAAAATGAATGATGATGAAGAATTATTTGCTCCTCGTGATGCTGATTTTGGGCCGCAAGAGCCAGGGTTAGATGATCTTTCCGAGGATGACGAACTCTCGGATGAGGATCTTGAGATTACTGCGGAGAATGTGGATCAGTTTGCTGATGACTCGGTCAGGCTTTATCTCAGGGAAATCGGCAAAATTCCACTACTCTCAAATGAAGAAGAAACCGACCTTGCCTATCGCATCGTGAAGGGTGAGAAAAAAGCAAAAGATAAAATGGTCGAGGCGAATATGCGTCTCGTAGTGTCAATCGCAAAGCGCTATTCTGGCCGTGGACTTGATTTTCTGGATTTAATCCAGGAAGGAAATACTGGTCTTTTACGCGCCGTGGAGAAATTTGATCCGGATAAAGGATTCAAGTTTTCAACTTATGCTACTTGGTGGATTCGTCAGGCGATCACTCGCGCAATTGCTGATCAGGCAAGAACGATTCGTATTCCTGTACACATGGTGGAAACCATTAATAAAGTTTTGCGTGCAACTCGAAAATTGACAAACGAATTGAATCGTGAGCCGACTACTGAAGAGGTGGCTAAAGAAATGGGGATGGAGCCGGATAAAGTCGACTACGTAATGAAAATTAAACAGGATATTGCTTCGCTTGATGCGGCAGTTGGACACGATGGAGAAGATGAGGATTCTGTTCTTGGTGATTTTATCGAAGATGAGGGTAGGGTCTCTCCTGAGGATGCAGCGGCAGCGCAGATGCTAAAAGAGCAAATTGCCGAAATTTTAGGATCGCTTTCAGAGCGCGAGCAAAAAGTGATCAAACTTCGTTTTGGAATTGGTGGTGGACGACCACATACTCTCGAGGAGGTCGGTGCGGAATTTGCGGTGACTAGGGAACGTATTCGCCAGATTGAAGCAAAGGCTTTGTCTAAGCTTCGTAAACACAAAGATACGAAGAAATTACACGAGTATATACATTAATAGCTAGCATACTTTAATAATATCTAGTAAGGTAAGAAGAAACAGGATATAATCAGGACATGAAGAAGAAGATTTTAAGTCGTATACAAGCTTATTTTGGGGTATTCATGATGCTTTTTATGACTTCGTTTGGTGCGCTCTTGACGATGAATCCTGTATTTGCGGAAGGCGAGGCGTCGTCAACCGGTAAGAAGTGTGGTGGCGTGGATACGGCAGTACTGCAATGTAATGCCGCGGATGCTAAGGAAGGGATTTTTTCGGTACTCGGGATGGTGCTTAATATCTTTACTCTTGGAATTGGGGCGGCCGCAACGGTTGGTTTTATTTGGTGTGGTTATTTATATATGACTTCGAAAAATGAGCCTGCCGTAATTATGAAAGTGAAGACGAGAATTTTTCACATTGTGATTGGGCTTGTGGTTTATGCAATGTTCTGGGGAGTCGCAAACTTCTTGCTACCTGGGGGAATTTACGCTGGTAGGTAGTGGGGGCGGCGGAGTAGGATTTAGCATTTAAATTTTAGAATAGGTTAATATAAATGAAGAAGAGCGGTGAGGATTTTTGGCGTAAGCTGAGGAAAAACCGCTTTTTTGATGAATTGAAATATTTTTTAAAGAGGCTTCAGGAGGAATCGGAAGCAAGACGAGTGAGGTTAGTGCTGGTACTGAATCCGCGTTCGACTCAGGCAAAACGAGCGGAAGTCGAGATTTTAAAACCGCTAAACCGTTTTATATTTGAGGAGAAACTGGTTTCAAATGTTACAATGTTTCGTTATGAGGTGCAGCCGACACACGTTGATGACAATGCGAAGAAGCTCGCGAGTTGCTTACTCGATGGTGATATTATCCTGGTTGTTGGCGGAGATGGTACAGCTTCGATTGGGGTGAACGGTGCAATTTTATCGGGGAAGAAGGTAAAATTCTATTCAATTCCTTATGGAAATTTCAATGATATTGCAAGGACTATGCAGCGAGCCCGCGGTCAAAAAGTGTATGCGACGGAAGCCTTGGTGAATGAGAAGCATTTTCGATATGCTTTGTGTTATTTTACGGCGGGAATGTTGGCGGAATCGACCAAAATTTTTAACGAAAAGAAAAATCGAGAGAGATTGAGAAGGCGCAAGAAGAATTTGATATTCTCGCTTTGGATTTTATTCGTTTGGTTTATGAAAAATCGAAAAAAACAGTGGTTCTTTAGATTTAGGATGGAAACGCTTGATATTAATGGCAAGATTTTAGGGTCAAAGATTTTTGAGCCGAGATTTTTTTGGAGAGGAGTTTCGGACTTGATTGCATTAAATGGTGCGACTATGGCAAGAATTCTTGGTGGAGGCGAGTATTATCTTGGAAATAGATTTTTAGTACGATGCGCAAGATTGGGTAGCTTTCTGGGGGTGAGCGGGTTTATGTTGAAGGGGATTTTTGGAAGAGTGAGTGGAGATGAAGTGTCTGCTTCAAAATACATTTTTGAACATCCAGCTAGCTTTGAGATTCAGGCAGAGGGGGAATTGAAGCGATTTGATGAAGTTTCAACGCTGGAGTTTAGAAAGGTAGAAAAGTCTTTACAGATTTTATAATGCTTGTGCTATAATCATATATAGTATGAGTCTATTGCATGGAGTGGGCGATTTCTTCGCGTTGGATATTGGTACTAATTCGATCAGGATGATCCAGCTTTCTGGTAATGCCGAGAAGGGGTGGACTTTGGATAAGTTTGCCTATGTGCCAGTTGATCAGAAAATTACAAAAGATGATTCGGAGACTGGAAAAAGGAAGCTCGGTGAAATTATTTTGGGGGCAAGGGAACAGGCTGGCATTAAAACTAAAAATATTGCGATTGGTTTGCCAGCGAGAAAGACTTACACGGCGATCATTGAAGTACCCAATGCGCCACAGCGTGAATTAACTCAGACCGTAAAATATGAGGCGGACCAATATGTTCCGATGTCGGTTGACGAAGCGAAAATTGATTTTGCCGTGCTGGGGATTAGTCCTAATGACGCAAAAAAGGCGGAAATTTTATTATCTTCAACTGATAATGCCTATGCTGAGTCGGTAATGGAAAGCGTGGAACAGTTGGGGCTTAATGTGATTGCACAGGAGCCAGAACCGATTGCGATGGTGAGAGCTTTGGCGCCAGTTGGAGTGCAGGATGCGAGGATGATTATTGATCTTGGTGAGACTTCGACTGACCTCGTGGTGATGTATCAAGGATCTCCGAGATTGGTGCGCTCGATTCCTGGTGGACTCCTGAGTTTTGTTAGAACTGTAGAAAACTCTCTGAAGGTGCGCGATGATCAGGCACGACAGTTTATTTTAAAGTTTGGTTTAGCACAAGATAAGCTTGAGGGTAAAGTTTTTGAGGCCTTGAAATCTACTTTAGAGGGCTTTGCGATGGAGATGACAAAGTCGGTGCGTTTCTTCCAGAACCGCTATGTGGGGGCGCAAGTCGGTGGAATTGTGCTCTCTGGTTTTTCAGGAATTATTCCGTTTATGGCTGAGTATATTGAAATGCAAACTGGCGTGGCGACTACGCAGGGCAACCCATGGCAATACGTTAAGGTGACTCCAGCACAACAACAAATGCTTTTGCCGGTGGCATCAGAGTTTGCGGTGGCAATCGGACTTGCGGAAAGGAGTAATGAATAATGAAAAAATTTGATTTTAAAACGATGAATTTTTCCGATATTCCAGCATTTGTGAAGAGCCTTTTTGAGGGTGATAAAAATGATAATACGATGATGACGGGGCAGACTGGAAAGTATGAAGTCAACTTAGTCCCAGATGTGAAGCTGCAGATGATTAAAATGCAGAAGATGCGTAACTTAGTGTTTTTCATCTGTATTGCAGTCTCGATCGCTTCGGTTTCGACAGTGGCGATTCTCGGTGGTATTAAGGGCACACAAGATCTTATGATTTCTGGGCAAGAGGATCATATTAATAAGTTGAGCGATAAGGTGACGACATATAAGGAATTGCCGGATTTTTTGACGATTCAGGATCAATTAAAGAAGTTGTCTGAGATTAATAAGAATCGGCCAGTTCTTTCCAGGGTCTTCCCAATTCTTAAAAATCTTTTCCCAACCGGTGCCGATACAATTACGATGTCTGAACTGAACGTCAATCTCGAGACATCGACTTTGAATTTTGATGGACAGGCAAATGCTGGCGAGGATCCAAAGATTGACTATCGCGTGCTTGAATCGTTCAAGAAATCTGTGAATATGATGAAGTACGATTTTGGTCGCTTTGTGACGGCAAGTGGAGATCTGATTCCAACACGTTGTATTAGAGAAACTGATGAGAACGGTAACTTATTATCTGACAATGGTAATGTCTATGTGATTTGGAAGCGTGGAACGACTGATTGTGATCCGGGGCGAAATGATCATGCAACGACCCAGGCTGAGGAAAATAAAATTACAGACGATAAGAAGGTTGACTCTTCGGTTTCGAATACGAATTTAAACAATGGTCAAATTGGTCAAGTTGGCGATAAGCAAGGTGGAGAAGCAACCAAGAAGACAGTGACAAAGGTAGAGACTGTAGTGCCAGATGAAAAGATTTGGCGTACTCCACAATTTGACATTTGGAGTAAGGGCACAGAAGTGAAAACTTCAGAAGATGGAGTGGCCGATGATCTGAAGTCTAGTTCTGAAACAAAAACTACAACCGAAAATGGCGTAGAGACTGATACTACTATGATTAAGAATGTGAAAAACTATGTTTACAAACCAAGCATGGATTTGAAGGGGAAGATTTCTGGGGTGCCACATTTTGAAAGTGAATGTATTAAATATAGCGGTCAAGAAGTTTCAACGAATGAGGGTAGCTCTATTAAATGGAGCGCGGAAAATAATTGTAAGATGGTGCCTGAAGGGACGCAGATTACAGATTCTTCAAACGGACGTGATGCAAATAATAACTTAGTATTACGTTTTACCGCGGTACTTGCAGTTGATCCAGTGATTTTCGCATACAACACAAAACATGTAATGACGATTGGGCCTACTGGTCAGAATGTGACCGATTCATATCAACAGATTAAGGGTATGTTTGCGGCGGCAGCAAAAGATTGTCGTGCGGATGACTCTGAATGTATCAATACGAGTACAAAACAGACAAACGACACAAATAAAGGAAATGAGGGTAAAAAATAATGGCAGCGAAGGCAGTTGGTAAGCGATTTAAGATTAGTAAATTGCAGCAACAGATGATGATGGCGGTGCTAGGAGCCTCGTTGGTGCTTGGTGTAAGTATTGTGGTGTCGGTCCATTTGTTAAAGCATATGAGTTTTAACGCAAAAGTAATTAGCAAGCGTGATGAATCAATTGCAAACTATAATCAGGCGATTAAAAATGTGGGGATCTGTAAGCCATCTAGTAAAGATGGAAGTTTTTCAGATAAGGATTTGGAAAAGTGTAATCCACAGTCGATTGATGTTTCAACTATTCCTGGTACTTTACGTTACAACGTTATGGTGAATATGGCAAACAATACGGATCTCGAGTCGGTTGGTCGTAGTAGTCAGAAACAGTGTTATAATGACAACCATAAGCGGGTTGATTTTACAGCTGCATACTCAAAATCTACTTCGGATGATGAGCGTTCATATAACCTAAAGATGATGAAAATGTGTTCGGCACTACGTGTAATTCCAGATGCTTTGCCGGCACAGAAGAATGATGAAGCTCTATTAGCATCTTTAAATCAAATTTTCCTGCTTTCCGGTTTTGAACCTGAGCAATTATCGCCAGGTACCAATTATAAGCAGAGTAAAATCAAAGGTGTTTCGACGATTCCAATTGCATTAACCGTGAAGAGAAACGAGGCAGAGACGATGTCGATTATTTCAAATATTGAGCGCTCAATTCGTGCCTTTAGTATTAACTCTGCACAAATTAAGTGGGGGAGCAATGCAAGTGATGGTAGTTCAAAGCTTGAACTATTGGCGCAGGGTGTAGCATATTACAGTGCGGAGACTTCAGTCCAGGAAAAGATAGAGGTTGTCACTGCAAAAGAGGAAAAGAAGAAAACTGGTGGCTCTGGCGGTACGAGTAAGAACGGAGCATCAAAAACAAATACCACAAACAATACAAAAACCACAAATAATACAAATAACACAAATAACTCAACCAAGAAATAAGGAGAAGGAGGAATAAAATGAAACAATCAGACATCTTTACGATCATCATTATTGCTTCGATTGGGATGGTTGCTGCATTTTTTGCCTCCAACGCCTTGCTGGGCAATCCGGATGAGCTAAGTTTAAAACATAAGACAATTTCACCAATTACGACTGAA
This sequence comes from uncultured Candidatus Saccharibacteria bacterium, assembly GCA_916049555.1. GTDB lineage: Bacteria > Patescibacteriota > Saccharimonadia > Saccharimonadales > Saccharimonadaceae > Nanosyncoccus. Next base: position 19,327 of record CAJZIB010000003.1, read on the forward strand.
GTTGTGGCGCCTGACCCTGAAACTTTCAACCAAGACGCGATAAATCCTACTGTTGAGGTTTATGTGGGTCAGTGTGAAGACGTGGATCAGAATGGAATCTTGGACCGAGCAGAGCTTGTGGCTTGTGGCAAGGCAACGCCGGAACAGGCTGCCGAAGAAGAAAAAGCGAACGAAGAGAAGAAAAAGGCGGAGGACGAGGCAAAGAAGGCTGCTGAAGAGAAGGCAGGCGAGGAATCAAAAAACTCAAGTAGTGAATCAACTGGTTCTACAGGCGCTTCGGATTCAAGTAATGCAAATGGCCAGTCGACTTCAAATGGTCAAAACGAAGGAACTTCAAATAATACGAATAATTAGGTGGGACGATGACATTATTAACTCATGAGGCACAGGAAAAGGTTGTAGCCCTATTAATTTCGGAAGGGTTGGTTTCTCGTGAGAAAGTACAGGAGGTGGTTGAGGAGGTTGCAAAAACCAAACAGCCACTTCTTGCAACTTTGACGGCTAGGAAGATTACGGATGCGGAAACGATAACGCACGCTACTGCAGTGGTGATGAATGTGCCGTATGTGAGTTTAAAAAATGTATTGTTTGATCCAGAAATTTTGGCGCTTTTGCCGCTTGATGTGATTTCGCGCACTATGGTGGTGCCACTGGGTGAGAAGAACGGACAGCTTTATGTGGCGATGTTGGATGTGTCAAACGTGCAGCAGACGGACTATCTTTCGCAGCTGACTCAGAAGCCGATTCGGATTATGATGGCTTCGGAAGAGGGAATTAAATCGGCGATTGCGCAATATCGCGGTGATTTTACGGCGGTAGAGCGAGCAGTCAAGACAAGTGAGGAAAGTGAAGTTTCGCATAGTGCGGACGTGAAAATTATTACACAGGATTCACCAATTTCAAAAGCGCTGTCAACAATTTTAACTTTTGCAGCTAAATCAAAGGCTTCGGATATTCACATTGAACCACTAGAAAAAAGTTTGGTGGTGCGTTGCCGGGTGGATGGAGTACTGAGGAAAGTCATGGAGCTGCCAAAGACGATTGAACCAGCTTTGGTGTCGCGCGTAAAGATTTTGTCGAACCTGAAAATTGATGAACACCGTATTCCACAGGATGGTCAGTTTACCGTTTTGGTAGACAATAAGGAGATTGATTTACGTATTGCGATTTCGCCAGTGATTTGGGGTGAGCAGGTGGTGATTCGTATTTTGGATAAGAGCGGGACGACGCTTGATATTGAACAGATGGGAATGACTGGGCATGCGCTTAAGATGGTGGAACGAGGCTTGGCGAAGCCGAACGGAATGATTCTAACTTCGGGACCAACTGGTTCTGGTAAGTCGACTACACTTTATTCTTTGATCCGTCGAATTAAGTCGGATGGAATTAACATTGTGACTTTGGAAGACCCGGTTGAGTATAAAATGGATGGGGTGAACCAGATTCAGGTGAATGTGGATGCTGGACTAACTTTTGCGGCGGGGCTTAGAAGTATTTTGCGTCAGGACCCGGATGTAGTGATGGTTGGGGAGATTCGTGATGCAGAGACTGCAAATTTGGCGGTGCAGGCGGCCTTAACTGGACATTTGGTATTTTCGACATTACATACTAACTCAGCGGCTGGTATTTTACCAAGGCTTCTTGATATGGGGATTGAGCCATATCTTTTAGCTTCAACATTGAATACGGTGATTGGTCAGAGATTGGTGCGACGAGTGGCGCCAAAACGCGAGGCGGTTCATTCAAATGAAATGGAGACCAAACAGATTAATGATTTGGTGGGGAACATTTTGCCACAAAATCAACAGCAGGTGGCAATGATATCTGAGGATTTGGGATACACAGGGTTGCCGGTAGTTAATCCGAATGGGTATACTCTGGTGCGCGGGATTGACGATCGGGAAACACCAGGTGGTTATAAGGGGAGGGCTGGTCTTTATGAGACGATTGAAGTGGATGATGATATTCAGAAAATGATCACAAAACGGGCGACTTCGAGCGAGATTATGAAATTGGCGCGAACAAAGGGGACTTTAACGATGCGCCAAGATGGAATGATGAAGGCTTTGACTGGGATTACAACCGTAAGTGAGGTGAATCGAGTAGCTTCGGACTTGACTTAATATATAAAACTGATAAAGGTTATGCTAAAATAGCAGAAGAGAGGAAATACATGCAGGGAAATACACAGCCACAAGCAAATATGACAACGGTGCCGGGCACACAGGGTGCTCCAATGGCGGCAGCGCCGATGATGCCTGGGCAGACTTCGGTGAAGACGACGGCAGCACAGCAAGCGGCAGCAGCTTCAACCCCAACAGCTTTGCCTACCTCTGTGAAAATCGAAACTTTGCTTGAGGAGTGTATTAGGCGAAATGCCTCTGATCTACATATTCAGGTTGGTTTACCTCCAATCTTAAGGATTGATGGTGCCCTGACTCCTATTCCAAATACACCGGTTTTAAATAGTGATGCGGTTGACAAGTTGATTTTTTCAACGCTCGATTCAATGCAGCGTGAGGTATTATCCAAAGATAAAGAATTTGATTATTCTTTCTCTTTTGGTGAAATTGCGCGTTTTCGTGTGAATGCCTTTAATGAGAAGGGAAATTTAGCGGCAGCTTTTCGTCTAATTCCAACTAAAATGCCGACGATTGAAGAGTTGGGGATGCCTCAGGTGATTTCAAGTTTTGCAGATTATCCACGTGGCTTAGTACTGGTGACTGGTCCGACTGGTTCTGGTAAGTCGACGACTTTGGCGGCAATCATTAATAAGATTAATACTGAAAAAGCGATGCATATTTTGACAATCGAGGATCCAATTGAGTTTACTCATAAGTCAAAAAGATCACTAGTGGCACAGCGTGAGGTGCATTATGATACCTTCTCATTCTCGAGGGCCTTGAAGTCGGCGCTGCGTGAGGACCCAGATGTGGTACTACTTGGTGAGATGCGCGACCTTGAAACGATTTCATCAGCAATTACGATTGCGGAAACAGGACACTTGGTGTTTGCTACTCTTCACACTAACTCTGCAGCACAGTCGATCGATCGTATGATTGACGTTTTTCCAGCCGAACAGCAGCCACAGATCCGTTCGCAGCTTGCAGGTATTTTGATGGCGGTTTGTTCACAGCGTCTAATTCCAGCCATTGGTGGTGGGCGTGTAGTGGCCGCAGAAATCATGATTGCTAACTCAGCAGTACGTTCAATTATTCGTGAAGGTAAGACGCATCAACTTGATACAACGATTCAGACCGGTGCGAATGAGGGAATGCAGACGATGGACCGAACTTTGGCGAAACTGGTACAGCAAGGTACGGTAACTTATGATGATGCGCGTGATTATGCTGTGGATATGCGTGAATTTGAACGATTGGTGAAGGGGATTTAATGAAACGATTTTTATATAAGGCACGCGATAGTAAAACTGGCCAGATGTCGAAGGGGGTGATTCAGGCCGAGAACGAAAGAACGGCGGGAAAACTCCTGATTGAGCAGGGGATGACACCGGATCGAATCGAAGAAGATAGCTCGGATATGGGGCTATTTCAGCGTTTTCAAAATAAGATTACAATGAAAGATAAAATTGTCTTTACTAGACAATTTGCAACTTTGATTGGGGCGGGTTTGCCGCTTTCGAACTCATTACGTACTGTAATCGAGCAGACTGAAAGTAAGCCAATGCAAAAGGTGGTGGAATCGATTTTAGTCGACGTAGAAGCTGGTAAGACCTTGACACAGGCTTGTGAGAAATATCCGGAAGTATTTGACAAGGTCTACATTGCATTACTTAGGGCCGGTGAAGCTTCTGGTAGCTTGGATTCGTCTTTGAAACGTCTCGCAGCACAGCAGGAAAAGGATCATGCGATGATCACCAAAATTCGTGGTGCTCTTATTTATCCAGCAATTATTCTGATTGTAATTTTACTTGTTTTAGTGTTCATGATTCTCTTGATTGTGCCGCAGGTGCAGTCACTATATAAGGATTTAAAGAAGCCTTTACCTTGGATGACATCTGTGATGGTGGATTTTTCGAATTTCTTAATTGCGTTTTGGTGGCTAGTGACGATTGTGCTTGGCGTGGCGCTCTACTTCATCTGGCAGTTTAGAAAAACAACTGTTGGAATTGAGTGGGCTGCAACAATTAAACTGAATGTACCGATTTTTAAGACGATGTTTTGGCGACTTTATAACTCTCGCTTTGCTAGGACGGCCGCGAACTTAATGTCTTCCGGCGTGTCGATTCAGGACACTCTGTCGATTTCGGGAGAGGCAATGAATAACGTAGTACTGGAGAAAGAGATTGTTGAGGTCTCCGAGAAGGTGAAACAGGGTAAACCACTATCATCTTCTTTGAAAGGATTAGATTATATTTTGCCACTTTTGCCACAGATGGCGTCAATTGGTGAGGAATCTGGTAAAATTGATGAGATGTTGGGGAAGGCGGCACAGGTATATGAAGACGAGCTTGAAGAGCAGATCCGCACGATTTCGACGATGATTGAGCCGGTTTTGATGCTGGTGATGGCGGTGATGGTTGGCTTTATCATTATGGCTGTACTGTTCCCAATTTACGCCATTGTGAATGATGTACAAGGTAGCAGTTTGTAAGGAAGAAAAATGAAGAAATTATGGACGGACGGTAGTGCTTCACCAAATCCAGGACCAGGGGGATTTGCGGTGATTTGTGATGGTAAACCAGTGCGACTCGGAAGGGAAGATAATTCAACAAATATTAGGATGGAGGGGGCAGCGATGCGAGCAGGCTTGCTGTTTTTGAATGGAGAAGAGGGGGAAATTCATTCAGATTCTGAGTTCTGGATTAATGTTTTGACAAAATGGGCGCCAACCTGGGAAAGGAATGGTTGGAAGAAGAAAACTGGTCCAATTAAAAACCTCAATCTAGTAAAAGAATTGTTCGAACTTTACTCAAAATCGCAAGTAAAATTGATTTGGGTGAAAGGACATGCTGGGATTGAAATGAATGAATTGACAGATTTTTGGGCAAATAAGGCTAGGGAAAATGAAGGGGCTCCAGGGGTGGACGTGGAATTAGTTTCAACTGAGTAAAAAATGTATTCAGTTAATTCTTAACACAGATATTGAATACATAATTTATAAAAAAGAGGGATAGAGGAGAAGGAGAATGCGAAAAATTATTTATAAAACTCAAATAAAAGATCGTGATGAATTTGAGAGGAAGCTTTCATCCCTCGATTTTGATTTTGGCCCAATGTATTGGCAGAATACTAGGGTTTTTGTACCTAAAAATTACAAGAATCATCAAAATTATCCAAGAATGAATCTGGTGATTGAGATGCGAGCTGTTAATCGCCCTGCAAAATATGAGCTTGTTTGTAAACGTCATATTGAGGACTCTGGTGTGACAATTGTGCATAGTACACAGGTTAGGGACTATGCTGAGGCAGCTAATATTTTATTGCAGTTAGGCTTTGAGCTGCAGGCGGAAGTACCTAGACGTCGTGCCGATGTTAGAATAAATGAGAGGACTGTGGTTTATCTTGACCGAATTGATACGTTGAATGAGGATTTTGTTAAGGTTGAGGTTGAGGTTGATGATGGAGAAAGTGTGCAACTTGCGCAACAAGAATTGGAGAGTTTATTAAACAATTTTGGACTCAGGGAGATGAATCGAGTAAAAGAAACCTATGCTGAATTAGCGTAGAAGTGGCCGAGTCGGATTATTTTGTGCTACACTAGATAGAAAAAGAGAGGAACTATGGAAACCGACGGAGGAACGGCAATTACAAATTCAGAAATTAAGAAGATTAGTGACTTTGATGTCTTTTTGTGGGCGAACGAAATTGATGAGGTGAAAAATAACGTTTCTTGTGAACTTTTCTTGTTTAATAAGAATTACACACCATTCAAGATTCGCTACTCGGAGAAGTTAACTAATTCCGTGAAACAGATGTTCATGGGAGAGGCTGCTGCTTTTGTAATAAAAGAGGCAGATAAGGGACTTGAGTGTCGCGAATATGAAAAATCTGATGGCGAAAATAAAGTGATTTATCGCACTGATCTAAATAAGGTGATTAGGGCGGAAAGCTTAATTCGTTTAGTTGAAAAAGAATATAAGGATATTGATTACTTCACAGATAATGAGCACCAATTTAAGAAAGTAAAAGGGATTTTAGCAAAATTTACTTATCCTGGTGAAGAAGGGATGAAGACTTTTTATATTGCTAAGGCTATTTCGGCATCGTCAGCCTTGAGCGCGAAGTCGTCTTGGGAGCTGAATGGTGAGAGTTTTGAGCCATTTAGTGCTGAGGTGGCTTTGAAAATGCCTGATGATAACCAGGTAGCGATTATTGATGAAAATGTGGTTATTTTTAATCAGAGTAAATTTGAGGCTTTGTTCCAGTATGACTATAAGGCGCAGATGCTGGCTGAGGCAAAGGCGCGTGAGATTGAGGAAAAATATCAGTTGTCATTTGCTGAAGGATTGACCTTGAATGCGTTATTACAGGATAAAAAGCCACTCGTGAAGAAATTGCAAGATATGGACATTCAGGAACAGATGTCACAAGAGCAATTAGTCGATTATGCGGATGAGATGAAGCTGGATTTAATGACTGATGATGACGGTAAGATTATTGTGATGGATGATAAGGATTTGACGATGTTCGTGAATCTTTTAAATGAAGATTATTATGTTTCACCAGTAAATGGTAAACGCTATGAGATTAAATCAAAGAAATTGCTTAATGAGCCAGAGGGTGAACCACCAAGGGGCTAGGATGCCGAATACTTATATTAGATGTACTCACTGTGGGAAGGTTGAATTAGTTAAGTTGAGGTGCGATGAGACTCATGGCGCGATTGTTTTGCCAGGAGTCTGTGCGGAATGTTTTTGTCGTATTTTGAATACTGGCCGAAGAGTGCTTCTGAGGAAGGATTGGACACAGGTTAGCTTGAAAGATCAACTTGATGATTGAGTAATTTATTTATACAGAAATTTTTTACTTTTAATGTATAAATAATTGACTCAAAGGAGAGAGATGAAAAAAGCTATTAAAATTGCGCTAGCAGCAGGTGTGCTGTGTGGCGTAGTGTTCGGCTCGATTA
>CAJZIB010000004.1 GCA_916049555.1 uncultured Candidatus Saccharibacteria bacterium
GTGGTTTTCTTAGTTTCTGGGTTGTAATTGCCGACCTCAGCCACAACGCGTCCAGAAAGTGGATGACGCTGGGATTCTTGGACGACTAGTCGAAAGGTTGGGTAGTGAGTTCGACCATTACGCTGCATACGAATCGCGAGCATGTTTTCTCCTTAAATTTATTTATTGGTTTATTTTATACTATTTTGCAGGATTTTTCAAGATAAAAAGAAGCCCTCCAGAGGAGGGCTTAGCAGGCAGGCTGTATTTTTGCCTTCTGTGCGGCCAGCATTTTTGCCTTTTGTGCGGCCTGCATTTTTGCCTTGTTGTCGAGAAATACGTCTTCGATAAAGCGAAAGGTGATCACTTTTTCGATGCGACGTTCAATCCAATCATATAAAACATACTCCTCAACTTCTTGCAACTCAAAATAATTAATCTTTAAGAAGATTATATCGGCAATACGATCAACATTTTCATCAGTGAAGATCTTATTGAGTAATTCTGTATCCATCTCCTTGGTGGATGAATCAAAATCAGGGTCGATGACACTGTAGAATTTAGACAATGTATCCTTAATTAAATTGCGCGCCTCCTTCCGGCGCTCCCTCGCGCTCAGCGCTCTTTTAGAATAGAACGTGCAGATGGTCTTTTGTACGTAATACAAGTTTACCTTCGTGTCTGTCTTAGATCTACCCTTTTTATCAAATAGATTATTCTCACCTGCTCTACCACTCGAGTCTACTAGATCGAGGTATTGCTGCACATTCATCTTACTTGAACACTTTAAGATGTCATTCAAATCCCTTATCTCGCTCTCTTTTATTTCTTGGACTTTTGCCTCAAGAGTCTTGAGGTCACCATCATAGTACTTGCGATAGGTCTCCAGTTGTTTAGTGCTGATTTTCTCCTCTCCACAACGTTTTAGTGACTCTAGAAGATACCTAGTGGAGGTATTTTTCCCCATTTGATAAAGCCAGCTCATCAGACGGATGTAGTATCGGATAACCCTTTTAATGTAGACTATCGAATATTTGACGGGCTTGTCACTCTCTTTCGCCTTTCTAGCAATCAGCTCCTTAGCCTCGTCCTTCGTGTATGCCTTCTTCATGGTTTCCCTCCTAGTAAAGTACTTTCTGACATTTTGAATGTCACACATTAGAAACATACATATAATAACATATTTTGTTAAGAAAGTAAAGCTCTAACATCATAAGATAGAGAATCGCCAAATAGAGCCTCTTGAGCTCTATTATTGAACTATAATTAATCTTTACTGGTCGGGTGTGAAGAATTATTTTACTAGAGACAGTTTGCCGGTAACCATCTTTTGGGTGTTATTCTGCTTTTTATAGTATTTAATGCCTTCGCTGGCAGCAGCAGATTGAGCCTCTTGTTTGCTATGGCCAGTACCGGTCCCGCGTTTGTGTCCTGCTACCACTACATCGATAGTAAAGAGACGATCGTGATCTGGTCCCTCTTCTTTAGTCACATGATACTGTGGGGTACTATTTTCAAACTTCTGGGCAAGTTCCTGGAGATAACTTTTAGCATCTCGCCACGATTCAGACAAAATCACTTCGTCCATCTTAGTGATGATGTGTTGATAGATAAAATCTTTGGCGGCCTCAAAACCCTGATCGAGGTAGATTGCGCCAGTGACAGCCTCGAAACAGTCAGCAATAATGGAGGCGTGAGTGCGGCTATTGCCAAGCTTTTCTCCTTTAGATAGACGAATTAGATGAATATAACCAATTTCATAAGAGGCTGCACCAATTGATTCGGTGCGGACCAGAGCGGAGCGCCAAGCAGTCATAATGCCTTCCGGTTCATCAAAGTTATCAAACAAGAAGTCAGAAACCACAAGCTCCAGGATGGCGTCACCGAGGAACTCTAGGCGTTCGTTATGCTCAACTTCTGCCTTGCGATGCTCATTGACGTAACTTCGGTGAGTTAGTGCGGTAATAAAAAGTGTGACGTCCTTAAATTCAATGCCCATTTTTGACTTTGCAAAATCAGAATAGGTATCAAGAGTATCCTTGGTAAAGGTTTCAGGTGGCAGACTTTTATCTTGAGTTTTCTTAACAGCGGCCTCTTCGATATGCTTTTTTATGAGGTCGATATTGATATGATATTTTTCTAGGGTTGATTTCATAAATCCTTTTCGTGAGTTCATTTTGACACTAGAGTGATCTAGTGTCTGGTGAAACCTCGAATTTTAATTATTATAAGTACGAACTACTTCTCCTTACAACTCACCAGTGCGAATGCGTTTTTTGGCGATTAGCATTAACTTTTCAATGTCGTCATACTCAATTGCATTGAGTGCGTCTCTAAAAGAAAACCATTTGATGCCATTCATCCATTTTTCCTTGGTTGGTCTTTCATTACCGTCCATAGCACGAACGAGATAAATTTGGGTAGTCATGAGGACTAATTTATCAACGCGGCGATACTTAAAATGGATTTTGCCTAACCAAGAAAGGACCTTGATGTGGTTTAAGCCTGCTTCTTCACCAATTTCGCGAATAGCGGTTTGCTTGGCAGTTTCGCCGGCCTCGATATGGCCTTTAGGAATCGTCCAGCGATTTTTTGAATCCTGGATGAGAAGAATTTCTATATCATTCTTCTGTCTGTTGTAGCGAAAGACGATTCCACCAGAGGTCGGCTCGCGCACAATCTCTTTGATGGCTGGTTTCTTTTTAAATGACTTCTCGACACCTACCTTTGTGGTATTTGGCCGTGAATTACGTGAATTTTGACGATTTTTGACAAAGTTATGAGTTGTAGAATCTTTGGGTTTCGTTCTATTTGTCGGATGCGACTGGTTGGGACTCAACTTGCGATTCTGATCCTTCATGTTCTTTCTCTTCATTATTCAATCCAAGTTGCTTGTAGGCCGTACCTAGAACACCATTGATGAACTTTGAAGAGTTATCGGAGCCGAAAGCTTTTGCAAGCTCGACAGCTTCGTTAATCACAACTTTTGGAGGAACAACTCTTGTTTCAAGTTCATAAAGACCGATACGCAAAATATTGCGATCGATGGCTGCAATAGTATCTAATGGCCATTCCGGAGCGAGTGGTTGTAGTTCACGATCAAGCTTGTCTTGATTTTTCACTACACCTCTCCCAATACTAAAAACAAACTCAGTATCTCCGAGAGCTTTGGAATATGGTTCAATATTTTTTGCGATGATGGACTCGATTTCGGCTGTAGCATCGCCCGCCTTTGCCCGAAACTCGTATTCATACAAGCTTTGTAATGCAATGATTCTACCGAGGTGCCGATTACTTGCCATTATTTTTCGCTTTTCTTTGCTTTACTTACAACTTTTGCAGTTTTTACAGTTTTTACCTTAAGGTTTGGGGTCTTTTTTGCGGTCTCAAAAGCCTTAACAGGTGATTTCTTGTTAACAGCACGAGCCAAAACAAGACGTAGGTGGCTTCGGCGAAGACCAGTCTTTCTTGGGCTGCTTTGTTTTTTAGGTTCAGGCATTAAATGCTCCTTATTAGTATATTGACAATAATTTAGCTAATTATACGTCAAAAAATCGGTTTTTTCAAGATTAAGTTTTGTTTTAGGCCACGATATTAATAAGTTTGGCGCCTTTTGGAATAATAATCTTCTTTGGTTCACCTGAAAGATACTTTTTGACATTTTCTTCAGCTAGCGCGAGACCCTTAATCTTCTCTTCATCTTGAAGGTCGGTTGCGGCGATCTCTAACTTAGTACGGACCTTACCATTAACCTGTACGATCAACTGTACAGAGTCTGAAACTAGCATTTTTTCATCGTATGTAGGCCAGGTATCATTTTCCTGTTCAGATTCGAGGATTTCGGAGGCTAAGTGTGGCGCAAATGGCTTTAAGAGCTTTGCGAGTACCGCGATATCAGTTTTGTGAACGCCGATTTTATAGAGGTCATTAACATATTCCATCAGGGCTGCCACTGCGGTATTAAAATTATTGCTTTCAATATCTTGAGTGACTTTTTTGATGGTTTTATGACGGATCTGCGCAGTCTGATTATCAGACGGTAGGCGTTCAGATTGATTGAAGGCAAGATTAAAACAGCGATTCAAGAAGCGATAGACGCCACCGATAGCGGTAGTGCTCCAGGCTGCATCTTCATTATAAGGGCCAATGAATAGCTCATAAGTGCGCAAAGTGTCAGCACCATATCCTGAATCAATCACGTCAAGTGGATCAATCACATTACCCTTGGATTTAGACATCTTTTTTCCATCCGGTGCGTTGATATAGCCGTTATAGAGTAGTTTTTTGACTGGCTCGCGGAATGGCAGATACCCCTCATCTGCAAAGAATTTACACCAGAAGCGGACATACAACAAGTGCGCTACGGCATGGTCACCACCACAATAGATATCGAGCGGTTCCCAGTATTTGATGGCCTCCTGGTCCCAGGCGGCATTTTTGTCGTGTGGTGAAGCATAGCGCCAGAGATACCAAGAAGAACAGGCGTAGCCGTCAAGAGTATCAGTTTCACGGGTCATTTCTTCGCCATTAATGGTAACTTTTAGCCAGTCTTTAGCCTTAGCCAAGGCGGAACGGCCAGTTTTATCAGGTCTAAAATCAGAAACCTCTGGAAGAACCACCGGAAGTTGCTCCTCAGGTATGGCATGAGGTTCACCGTTTTTATCATAGGCGATTGGAATTGGACAGCCCCAGTAACGCTGACGAGAAATTAGCCAGTCGCGCATACGATAGGTGACTTTTTTCTCTGCGACCTCAGCACCGAGTTTTTCAAGAATTTTAGCGCGAGCCTCTTCCGAAGAGTAGCCGTTAAATTCTCCAGAGTTAATCAACTTACCTTCACCGTGGAAGCAAGGTTCTTCAGTCGGGTTCTCAATTACTGGCTTGGTTTGTAACTGGTATTTTTCCGCAAAAGCAAAGTCACGTTCATCGTGCGCTGGGACGGCCATCACTGCACCATCGCCATAATTGATAAGGACGTAATCTGAGATCCAGATTGGGATTTGTTCTTTTGTTAGAGGATTGATGGCGAAGCTTCCAGTGAAGACGCCGGTTTTCTTCTTATTCTCTTGACGCTCAATTTCAGATTTTTTAATAGCGTTTGCGCAGTATTCTGCAACTTGCGCCTGAGTTTCAGGGGTAGTAAGTTCTGGAATTAAGGCATGCTCTGGGGCCAAAACAAGAAAAGTGGCGCCACAGATCGTGTCAATACGTGTGGTAAAAATATCGATTTTAAGGTCTTTTCCTGCAACTTCAAACTTAACATTGGCACCTTCAGAGCGACCAATCCAGTTTTTCTGCATAGTTTTGATTTTTTCTGGCCAGTTGAGACTATCGATTTCCGCCAATAATTCGTCAGCATAGGCAGTAATTTTAAAGAACCATTGTTTCATCTTTTTCTTTTCAACCTCTGCCCCACAGCGCCAACAATGACCATTTTCTACCTGTTCATTTGCAAGAACGGTCTGATCATTTGGGCACCACCACTGGTAACTCTCTTTTTGATAGGCAAGACCTTTTTTATAAAGCTGCAAAAAGCACCACTGAGTCCAACGATAATATTCAGGGTCAGAGGTGTTTAGCTCTCTAGTCCAGTCAATAAAATAGCCGAGGCGCTTAGCTTGTTTACGGAAGTTTTCGATATTGGTTTTTGTAGCAGCTTTTGGAGAAATACCGGTTTTAATAGCATAATTTTCGGCTGGCAAGCCAAATGTGTCGTAACCAAATGGCCTGAGGACATTTTTGCCGTTTTGGGAGTAAAAACGAGCAAGTACGTCAACGATTGAAAAATTACGTACGTGACCAACATGGAGACCAGCACCGGATGGGTATGGGAACATTTCGGCGAGAAACATTTTCTCTTTTGAATCTTCTTTTGCCTTAAAAGTCTGTTCTTTTTCCCAGATTTTTTGCCACTTTTCTTCAATTTTAATCGGATTATATCTTTCCATAAAAAACTCCCTAATCTATCTTATTATATCAAATTTCAGAGATTTGCCGGATTTTTAGAGGCAACGGAGGTAAAAAAGTAGGATGGCAGTAGCGATTGAGACATTGAAGGATTCTTTCTCCCCATACATCGGGATTTCTAGAAAAAGATCAACTAGAGAATGTAGTTCTTTGGGAATACCAAGGACCTCTTCGCCCAGAAGGATGGCAACCTTATCTTTTAGGTGAGTTTTGGTCTCTGGATCGTTTATGAGATGTGTGATCTTACCTGAGAGATTATTTTCGAGGCCGATGATCTGGAATCCACTATTTTTTAGATCATTTAGGGTTTGTTTTATGTCGTCAGTGGTGCTAGACTTTAAAGTTTGTTCGGCGCCGAGGGCGGTTTTATGAATTTGATCAGTAAGTTTTGTCGCGAGATGAGGCAGGAGTTTTGAATACGGGAGAGGAGTTGGTGTGTAGCCGGAATAAATTACCCTGTTGACCCCAAAACCGTCGGCGGTACGCAAGATTGATCCGACATTATAGGTCGAACGGATATTATGCAGAATTATGATAATTTCCCGGTTTTGCATGATTATATTCTATCATGAATTAGTGATTCTCCCCTGTTTCTGATATAATATGCTTATGGAAAAAATGATAGAAAAATGGATCAGTGAAATTGCTACTGACAAGCTTTCCGAGGCTGATATTGAACGCTCGATGGCCTATGCTAAAGATATTTTTAGTGGTCTCTCGACGATTCGTAAGTGTGCACAGGGGGTTTCAGTTTTCGGGTCAGCCAGAACGCTTGAAACAGAAAAATATTACATCAAGGCACGTGAACTCGGCCGACTTCTGGCGGAAAATGGCCACCCAGTGATTACCGGTGGTGGACCTGGTATTATGGAGGCAGCTAATCGTGGTGCTTATGAATATGGCGGCCGCAGTATGGGGCTAAATATCACTCTGCCTTTCGAGCAACATCCAAATCCATACATCACCGATGGAATGGAATTTAGATACTTCTTTGCCCGTAAATTAATGCTAGTAATGGCAAGTAAGGCCTATGTCTTCTTCCCTGGCGGGATTGGTACGCTTGATGAACTTTCTGAGGTTCTAATCTTAATGCAAACCAACAAAATGCCAAAAATGCCGGTATTTTTGATTGGGAAGACCTACTGGAGACCACTGGTCAAGTTTATGAAGACTACGATGTTAAAGAATCGCATGATTAAGGAAAAAGATCTCGATTTGTTTGTGTTAACAGATGATATTACAGAGGTGGTGATGGCGGCCAATAAGATTGGACACATTAATATTAACGATAATATTTATAATCATTTCAAATCTGCCTAGAATTAAAAAAGAGGCGCTTAGGCCTCTTTTTTTATATTTCAAGTTTCTGGATCGGCATTGGGTGAAATTTTTCGTTGGCGGAGAGAATTCCAGTTTTTGGACCAATATAAGATATAACAGAGGTGGAGTTAGCAGCGGCAGCGATTAAACTATTTTTAAAATCAAGTCCATCCAGGATACCAGCGAGGAAGCCAGCCCCAAAGGCGTCGCCTGCACCACTAAAATCTACAGGCTTTTTCGGTTCATATTGAGCAAGACGGTATGACTCCTGGCCATTTGTAGCAATTGCACCATTAGCGCCATCGGTTATGATAAGAGTCTTAACGTAAGGTGAGAGGCGCGCAAGCAATTCCTCCAGAATCTCCCCCTGGACCAGCTGTTTTGCCTCTTTTTGGTTGAGGATTAAAACATCGATATCAGAAAGTAGGCCTAAGACTTTTTTCTTCTGCGAAAGTTCTTCTTTTCCTGGGCTCCACATAATTTGTATCTGATTTTCTTTAGCATATTCGACAAATTCGAGTAGTTTCTCCATGTCACCACCAAGACCTGTGACATATAGCCAGTCGGGATTAGCTAGCGAAAGGTCGGAGGCGGTAAGGTTTTTATATTTTGCAGCAACACCTAAGCAAGTCATAGTAGTAGCACTGGCGGTTTTTGAATCTAACATGATAACAGAGGTGCCAGTCTGACCATCTAGCTGATTTAGGTAACTCGTATCTACATTTTCATCGATTAAAAAATCTATAATAGCCTCGGCTGCAGAATCAGTACCGAGATTGCTGATCAGAATGGACTGATGGCCATGTCTTGCAAAGGTGACGGCAGCGTTAGTGCCACCACCACCAACCTGATAGGAGACTTGATCGATGTAGACCTTTTCACCAACTGAAATACTATCTTTTTTGACAATAAAATCATCGTGGTCGACTAGGTAAATTTCCTGAGTGGCGTGACCTAGACAAACTACGCGCGAAATCGGTTGCTCCAGCAAGGGGTTGGTATTTTTTGCAGTTTTTATACGCCCTACCATTAGAGTACTCCTCTTTTTTTCGATTCTTCGACTAAATTACTGTAGGCATCGGCGGGATTTTCTGCCTTCGAGATGGCAGATCCAACATTAATAACGTTGAGGTCGGCATGCGCAAGCGCGCGGATATTTGTCAGATTAGCGCCGCCATCCCAGCCGATCTCAAGATCCGACTTTAATTTTCGGACAATTTTGATTTTTTCAATCTGGAGTAAGTCAGCTTCGCCCCCCTGTTTGCCGAGACTGCCGGCAAAAATCAAAACGTGATCGGCTACATCAATGTAAGGCTTAACAAGTTCTGGATAGGTTCCAGGTAGTAGAGCAACGCCACATTTTATTCCTGCTTTCCTGAATTCATTGAAGAATGGCAAGAGATTCTCATTAGCCTCAGCGTGCAGAATACAGAGAGATGGTTTGAGGCGTAAGATATTCGCTAGATGATCACTAGGTCTCGCGGACATCAGATGTATATCAACTGCGAGATTTGGCGGGAGCTGCGCAATTGCAGCTTCAGAAATACTTTTGTCAGCGGTGAAGGTGCCATCCATAATATCTAACTGCACACGCCTCGAGAACTTTTGATACGCGTCTAGCTGCATCGCAAAAACTTGCGGATCCGCCGTTAAGATTGTTGGTACTATTTTGACATCCTCACCCATAGTTATTCCTTAATAAATTGTTTCTTCATCTAGACGACGATTACGTCGAATATAACGCTCCTCCGGCAAGAAATTACCACGAAGGAACATATCAATTGCTTGGTCAATATTTTGATCATCCATAAAATCAGACGAAAGACAGAGGACATTGGCGTCATTATGAAGACGTCCGAGACGGACGAGTTCCGGAGTGTAACCACAGATGGCGCGAATACCCTTGAAGCGATTGGCCTGCATAGAGATACCGTGAGCGGAGCCACAGATCAAGATACCACGGGAGCCTTCCGTTTCACGTACTGCACGAGAGACCGCAATAGCATAATCGTTAAAATCATCATCTGGGCGCATAGTTTCAGGGCCAAGATCAACAATTTCGTAATTTTCTGCCCATTCCGACTGTGATAGCGTAGCCAAAATACGCTGTTTGGCAACAAATCCACGGTGATCAGAACCTAGAAAGATCCTTGGCATATTAATTTTTCCCAAAATCTGAGGCTAGTTCGACTAGGCGGTTAGAGTAACCCCATTCATTGTCATACCAAGCCACAATTTTTACTAGATTACCACCGACCACATTGATGAGAGGAAGGTCAACGATGCTGGAGTGGGAATTGCCACGATAATCGATGGAGACTAGTGGCTCCTCAGAAACCCCGAGGATTCCTTCATAGAACGGTTCTTTAGCGGCCTTTTTGAAGATTTCTTGAAGTTCTTCAATGGTCGTATCTCGTTTCAAGACAGCAGTAATATCTGAGAGAGAAACGACTGGGGTCGGGACGCGAATCGAGAGCCCGTCAAATTTACCTTTGAGGGCAGGAATCGTCAAGGCTGCAGCTTTTGAAGCGCCAGTTGAGGTTGGGACGATATTTTCAGCGGCGGCGCGTGCTTCACGCAAATCTTTTGCTGGGGCGTCTAGGATGCGCTGTGAGGCGGTATAGGAGTGGACTGTGGTCATTAAGGCCTTCTCAATACCAAAATTATCCTCAAGGACTTTCATAACAGGGGCAATACAGTTTGTAGTGCAGGATGCATTGGAGAGGATTTTATCGTCTTCAGTTACAGTATCTTCATTGACGCCAATCACGATAGTTTTGGCGCCTTCACCCTTGGCTGGTGCAGAAATTACAACCTTGCGGGCGCCAGCTTCAAGATGGTCTGCCGCCTTCTTAGGATCAGTAAAGAAACCAGTTGATTCAATTACGACATCAACCTGATATTCACCCCATGGGAGATTTTTTGGCTCTTTTTCGGAGAAAACACGGATTTTTTCACCATCAACGATGAGGTTCTCTTCGTCAAATTTAACGTCTCGATCATAGGTGCCATAGCTTGAATCATGCTTCAATAGATGAGCTAGGGTCTTAGTGTCGGTTAAGTCATTAATTGCAACAATTTTAACGTCACGGCGTTCAAAAGCAATCTTAAAGGCGTTGCGACCGATGCGGCCAAAGCCATTAATTGCGAGTTTTATCATTTTACCTCCTTGATTTTAGATAATTATAGCATATCTAAAATGGGCACACAAAAAAACACTACCATTTCTGGTAGTGTTTTTGTCTTTAAGACTAACCTCTTGCGAAGTGAGCGAATGCACGGTTCGCTTCTGCCATGCGGTGAGTATCTTCTTTCTTCTTGAAAGCAGCGCCGGTGCCATTGAAGGCATCAACGATTTCTGATTCAAGACGACGTTCGTATGGCATACCCTTACGAGCACGAGCAGCAACGACTAGCCATGAGAAGGCAAAGTGCATCTGACGGTGACCAGAAATTGGGAATGGAATCTGGTAGTTAGCACCACCAACACGGCGGGACTTAACTTCAAAATCTGGAGAAACGTTGGCAATTGCTTTTTCAAGTACTTCAACTGGGTTCTCAGAACCAAGCTTCTTTGCAGCACCTTCGATTGCAGAGTAAACTGCACGTTCGGCAACCTGTTTCTTACCATCAAGCATAGACTTGTTGATCAAGCGCTGAACGAGAATTGACTGGTAGCGGCGATCTGGATTAACTTTGCGTTCAAGTGATTTAGTGGTTTTACGTGGCATAATTACTTACCCTCCTTCTTAGCGCCGTATTTAGAACGACCCTGTTTGCGGCCATTGACACCCTGAAGATCAAGAGTACCACGGACGATGTGGTAGCGGACACCTGGAAGATCCGGCACACGTCCACCACGGACGAGAACCACTGCGTGCTCCTGAAGGTTGTGACCTTCACCACCGATGTAAGCCCAAACTTCCTGGCCATTGGTGAGGCGAACACGAGCGACTTTACGTAGAGCGGAGTTAGGTTTCTTTGGAGTTTTGGTGGTAACTTTGATACAAACACCGCGCTTCAATGGAGCTGGCTGATCGTAGTAACGAGTCTTCAAAGTGTTGACAATGCTACCTAAGGCAGGTGATTTTGACTTCCTTGCAGCCACCTTGCGTGGTTTCCTAATCAATTGATTGATTGTTGGCATTTTTTCCTCTTATTTAATTTCGAATTAATATTTGGCTCAAAAAATCTTTGAACCTAGGTTTTAACCTCAGCCGCCTCCGTTACAGCAATTGGATTTGGCACGAAACTCTTGGCTTATTATACTACCTTGAGCTCAGTTCGTCAATTAAGACTTTTTGGCTTGTTTTGACCTGACAACCGGCTTTTTCACTTTTGCTGGAAGAGATAATGGCGTCTTTTTTGACTCTTTGAGGTTCGATCCTTGATTTTTAATGGACTCTTCTAACAGCATTTTTACGAGTGCCCAAACAATTAGATTGGCGGAAAATGCTAAAAAGGCGATAAATGGGATAATGAGAAGACCCACGCCGAGAGCCTGATTAAGCAGTGCTATGACCGACGAGACGAGAAAAGAAATACCTGTAATGATTAGATAGGTGATCTCAAGGATAGTGAGTTCCCTTTTCTCTTTATATAACTGTTTTAGATAAGATAATAAACTAGGTTGTGACATAATTATATATTAACATATTTTTGGTATTTATCAAGTTTTTCGAGATACAGGCTGGAGCTGAGTTAATAGTTTTCTATAAGCTATTCCCAAATGGCAGCCATAATAGATGAAAACTAAAAAGGAGCCGTGTGGCTCCCTTTTTTATTTAGCTTTTTTATCGTCAGCTTCGTCTTTGGAGTTTAGCTTCACGAGGAAGTTCAAGGTTTTCTCAATCACCATGCGGTTTTTGATATCCTGGCGAACATTATTATCTTTGAGGCTGGCAAGAGCTTCTTTAGATTTCTTATAAACTTCGCGAAGTTCATTTAGTTTAGCATCAACAATTTCATTGTCGACATCAATTTTCTCTTCACGAGCTAGCATCTGGAGCGCGAGAGAAGCTTTGACACGAGTCTCAGCAAGTTCTTTAATCTGCTTCTTCCAATCCTCTTCAGTCTGACCAGTTTGCTTGAGGTAATCCTCAAAGTTGAGGCCTTGCGCATTAGCATTAGCTTCAATGTCTTGCTTGATGAAGCGGATTTGGTCCTCGACAAGAATCTCAGGAGCAGAAATTTTACTCTTTTTGATTAATTCATTAACGAGGTCGTCTTTAAACTTCTCGTCTGATTTTACCTTATTTTGCTCGGTGAGGTTGTTTTCAATATCGAGTTTGAGCTCCTCAAGAGTCTTGAACGGACCACACTTCTTCGCAAATTCGTCATTTAATTCTGGGAGAACAAATTCATTAACCTGTTTTAAAAGCACATTAAAGACAGTTTTCTTACCGGCAAGTTTTTCAGCGTGGTAGTCCTTAGGGAAGGTAAGTTCGAGATCAAAGCGATCGCCTGCAGAATGACCGACAATGCCTTCTTCAAAACCTGGGATAAACTGATGTGAGCCAAGCTTAAGCTTGAAATCTTTGGCAGCACCACCTTCAAATTTTTCACCATCGAGGCTACCTTCAAAGTCGATGACAACTTCATCATCCATTTTAGCTTCACGTTTTACAACTTGCTTTTCAGCATAGGCATTGCGAACGCGGGCGAGGACATCGTCGATGTCAGCTGGTTTAGCTTTAAACTCTTCGCGTTTAACTTTGAGATTCTTGTAGTCGCCGAGTTTAATTTCTGGGACGATGTCAGCTACAGCTTTATATTCAAGGGTTTCACCTGGAACGTATTTGACAATGTCAACATTAGGAATGACGAGAGGGATATTCTTGGCCTCTTCGAAAGCCTGTGGGACGGTGCGACGAACAGCGATGTCGGCAGTAGTACTGGCGAGGTCGTTGGGATTAATGTTTTTCTTTGCGATTTCGGCTGGAATTTTGCCTGGACGAAAGCCCTGGACCTTGATTTCTTTGGAATGACGGAGAATCGCCTGTTCTTCAGCAATTTGAAGATCCTTCTGATCAAGGGTGACAGTGACTTCGACCTTGGTGTCGGATAATTTCTTTGTAGTAACTTTCATAGGACGATTATATCATGACAAGCTGATTCACGCGAAGGGCGAACCGTTTTATGGTGGTTTTTGCCTTAATTAAGGTTTCAAATCGTCTAAAATCCGTATCTAGTCGCGACGGATCAAGCCAATTTGTGGGGAGGTACGCATAAAACGAACTACGTTTGCAAGTGAGGCGTGCTGCTTGATTTTTGGAGCTAGGATATTATTGGGGTCGAATAACTGTTTAATTTCATGATAGAGAGCACGAGTTTTGGTGGGGATTTCCTGATTGACAATGAGGGCCTGAACCTGACCTTCAGCGGAGCCGCCACAAAGCGTGCCATTTGAGTCAGAAAGGAGCTTTCCAAAATGTTGGATAAAACGGAGTAACTGCTTGTGACCATTAACGCTTGAGAGGTCAAAGGCGGGACGTATGGAATAGAGGTTGGTAGCAAAAGAGCCAAAAAGCGGCAGAGGTTGGCCGAAAATCTCTTCGAGTGCAGCTAAACTCCCGATGACTGAGTTTAATTCTGTGGCTGGAATATATGAGCGGTCGACCAGACAAACGCGCTCAGAGAATTCCGCGTCATTGCGATAGGCTTCCAGGAGTTTTGCAAGTTTTTCAAACTGAGAGACAATGTCTTTTTGGTCGATAATTGATTTGTACCCCCCTTCTGAGAGTTGTCGCATTTTTTTGATGTGTTTATGATTTTTAAAGAAGGAATCTTCGAGCTCTGTTGAAATGAGATATTTAGCGCTTGTAAAAATTGAATTTGAGTTTTCTGATCTTTTCGAGGCTTGCATGGCTTTAGTATCCTCGGATCCGTGAGCGTTCTGGGTATTTACGGATTCTAGAGAACTTTGACTAAATATCCTGGTATCATAAAAATCAATACGCACGGGTTCAAGTTTTTTAAGTCGCTCCATGAAATCGATGGCAGAATCTAATTCATCGTAGAGGAAGAGAGCCTTTTTGGTAGGACGCGGAATCGGCGCCACTTTTAAAATTAACTCCGTAATCACGCCGAGGCTACCTTGAGCACCAAAGAATAGTGGAGCGAGGTCGAATTCATTGTTTTTTGAATAAACTTCCGTGAGCATACGATAACCGATGCGCGAATGGTCATTTTGTTTGATTTCTTGCAGCTGCCTCTGGTTTTGCTCAATTATCTTATGGGTTTTTTGATAGATTTTTCCAACCAAACCGTCTCGAGTTTTAGCATTACGTAGACCTAGCTGAGTAAGAGTCTGAGACTGAAAAAGTTCGCCGTTTGCAAGCACCGCCTCGAGGCGATCGACATAATAATAGATACTACCATATTTTTTGGCGATACGATCAGTATAGAAATTGGAGATTAAACCGCCGATAGTCTCTCTGGGGTCGGCTTCGACCGGCAAATAGAGGCCAAAAAGTGCGAGGGCGGAATTTAGCTGGCCGAGAGTTACGCCAGCCTGTACTCGCACAAGGCGGCCGCGCTCATCGATTTCCTGGATTTGATTCATTTTTTCAGTCGAAAGGACCATACCTTCTGTAAGGTCGGCTCCGCTTTGATCGAGTCCCGAACCACGTACGGCAATTGGCAGCTGATAGCCTTTTTTTGCTAGTTCATTAGTAAAACGTAACACATACTGAATATCTTCGATGTTGTTTGGTAAAAAGAGCAGTTTTGGCATGATTTCTAGGATACTGGCATCACGAGAGTAGGCCGCCAAAATCTCTGGCTTGTCTGTTACAAAACCAGAAATGCGTGCATTCAGAAACTTTGCTATTTTATTCACTTCCCACCTTCTTTTCAATTATTTTAGCATAAAGATTTTAAAAACACTATTTTAGGGTCATTATTTTAAAACAACGCTAGAGTCGCCAACCAGGGCCTTAAGTGGATCGATTAACTCACTTGAGGCGTCAATTTTGAACGGCATACGCATTGGTTTTTTACCACCTTCATCCTTAAGTACGAGAATAATTTCCTGAAAACCCGGATTATCATCACATAATTTACGGATACGCGTGAGTTTTGCGGTATCTTCAGGATCTTCGATCAAGACATACAATCTCTGTGAACGGGGGTCGGCTGGCGGAGTAATGACGCGGCGAACTGGCTCCTCGGAAGTGGCAGTTGAGGTTTTTGTGGCATTTGAAGTATTTGTAGCTGCTGAAGTTTTTGTGGCATTTGAAGTATTCGTGGTAGCTGAAGTACTTGTGGTGCCTTTTTCGTTTTCCGGTTTATTTGGCTTACTGTCAGTTTTTCCCGCCTTTTCATCAGATTTTTCGGTATTAGACTCCTTTTTCTCTATATTTTTGTCATCTGATTTTTGATTTCCAGATAATCTGGCGGCAATATTTTCAGGTACGGATGCAGTTTTCTTGCGTCTAAATTCCTTTTTGGGTGCTTCTTTCGGGTCGTCTAAGCGGGCACCAGTGGACTGATAATTTTCAAGCTTATCATCCGAAACAATTGAGAAAGAATCCGCAATAATTTTAACCTCAGAGGTAATATTGCCATCTTTGTCGCGCGCATTGACGCGACCTGTCACCTTAATAATATTATCAACGGCTAATTTTGAACCTTCCTGCTCATAAAGCGCCGGAAAAACAATAAATTCAGTTTCTGAGGTCTTACTTTCAATCTTAACAAAGGCCATTTTGGTGTTAGATTTAGTCAAGATGGTACGAATTCCGGTCACAATGCCACCAACGATGACTTGTTTGCCATCATTTTCGGCGGAAACAACTGAGAATGGGTGAGTATTTTCTTCAAAATAGACATCATATTTGTCGAGCGGGTGAGCTGAGAGATAGAGCCCCATGAGATCGCGTTCCCAAAGTAATTGTTCTTTTTCACTAACTTTGCTTGGGGATGGCTTAATTTCTGGCTCTGGAACCGCGCCGGCGTCGCCCATCAGGCCAAAGAGGTCCGTTTGGCCGGAAGCGCGGTCTTTTTGAACCTTACCGCCATAAGCCTGAATATCCTCAAGATTGAAGAGAAGGTCAGTACGAGAGGCAAAACGATCGAAGGCGCCAGTTTTGATGGCGGATTCCCAAGATTTCTTATTAAATTTGGTGTTATCGACGCGCGAGGCAAAATCACAGACGGATTTGAATGGGCCATTTTTGTCGCGTTCAGGGATGACGATTTCTTCAATCAGGGCCTTTCCCATACTCTTGATTGCTGCTAGACCAAAGCGGATGGTTTTTTCGCCACCGACAATACCGAAGTCGGCATAAGACTGGTTAATGTCAGGACCGAGCACTTTGATGCCAATGCGCTTACATTCAGCGATTTCGATGGCAAGACGGTCCGTCCAACGCA
Organism: uncultured Candidatus Saccharibacteria bacterium; assembly: GCA_916049555.1. Taxonomy (GTDB): domain Bacteria; phylum Patescibacteriota; class Saccharimonadia; order Saccharimonadales; family Saccharimonadaceae; genus Nanosyncoccus. The sequence continues at coordinate 16,642 of CAJZIB010000004.1, forward strand.
TGTCTGAGGTCATTAGAGCCGCCATAAAGGCATCTGGGTAATGAGCCTTCAGGTATGCCGTCCAATATGCAACGAGACCATAGCACGCGGCGTGTGACTTATTAAAACAATAATTCGCGAATTCAAGTAGCTGATTCCAGAAAGTTTCGGCCTGTTCCTCAGTGGCGCCACCAACCTCCTGTGCACCCTTAATAAACTCAGGTTTCACCTTATTCATCAGCGCTACTTTCTTCTTACCGACTGCCTTACGTAAGGTATCTGCCTGACCACCGGTAAAGCCGCACCATTCCTTGGAGATCTGCATGAACTGTTCCTGATAAATCAAGATGCCATAAGTGGACTTTAGAGCATTTTCTAGTCCTGGATGGAGGTAAGTGATTGGTTCCTCGCCGTGTTTTCTGCGAATAAATGAGTCAATAAACTGCATTGGCCCTGGGCGATAGAGAGCCACCATAGCGATAATATCTTCAAAGCTGGAGGCCTTTAGGTCTTTGAGATAGCGTTTCATACCGGCAGATTCAAGCTGGAATACACCAGTAGTTTCGGCGTTTTGGAGGAGCTGATAGGCGAGCGGGTCATCAAGCGGAACGTTATAGAGGTCAATATCGTCGTGATAAACCTTGCGGATCATACGTAGAGCATTATTAATCACAGAGAGGTTGGAAAGACCCAAGAAGTCCATCTTAAGAAGGCCTAGCTCCTCAACCTGAGTGGACGGGTACTGGGTGGCGAGTGGACCTTTGGCGGAAACTTCGAGAGGAAGGAATTTGACTAGATCATCTGGGGCAATCACGATACCACAAGCATGTACACCGTGAGATCTGATGGTACCCTCGAGCTTGGAAGCATAATCAATTACGCGTTTGGCGGTTGGGTTGTGTTCATATTCATATTTGAGGTCTGGCGTATTGACGATGGCATCAGTGAGCTTGACGTGGTGACCCTGAACTGGGTCCGGGACAAGTTTGGCAATACGATCAGCCTCGGCATAAGGCACTTCGAGCACGCGAGCCACGTCACGTACGGCGTTTTTAGCCATCATCTTACCAAAGGTAACAATGTTGGCGACACGCGCCTTGCCATATTTATCAGTACAGTACTCAATTACTTCGTCGCGGCGAGTATCCTGGATGTCGGTATCGATATCTGGCATCGAGATACGGTCTGGGTTTAAGAAACGCTCGAAGAGAAGGTCGTATTTCATTGGGTCAAGCTCAGTGATACGGAGAGCGTAGGCCAGAATAGAACCAGCAGCGGAGCCACGTCCAGGACCATAAATAATACGACGGGTTTTTCCCCACATAATGAAGTCTTGGACGATTAAGAAGTAGCCGTTGTAGCCCATTTTGTCGACGACTGAAAGCTCATAGTCGATACGTTCGAGGATTTTTTCAGAGAGTAGTTTACGACACTCCTCAATCGTGAGTTTAGCAGCTTCTTCTTGAGTAACACCTCCATAACGGAAGGCTAAGCCTCGAAAAACTAGTTTGTCGAGATAACTCTTTTCGGAATCTCCATCTGGAATTGGGAATTTCGGAATCAAAATACGACCGAGCTGAATCTCAGTATGGCAGCGCTCGGCAATTTTACGAGTGTTTTTAATAGCGTCGGGAAAATCTTTACTCCAGCGGTCAATAATTTCTTGAGGTGGAATGACGTGAAGCTGAAAATCCTTCAAGGTCATGCGGTTGGGGTCGGAAAGATTGGAGGCCGTGCCAATACAGAGGAGGATTTCATGCGCATCTTGATCCTCATGCTTAAGATAATGACCATCACAGGTAACTACTAGAGGTAAACCAGTTTTTTTGGCAATTTCTTGCAAACCCTGATTAATACGATTCTGGACATCCCAGTGAGTTGGTGAATCAGGATGGCCGTGGTCCTGCATTTCCAGATAAAATCGGTCCTTGTAGACATTTTTATACCATTCAACAAGTTTCTCGGCGCCTTCCATGTCACCATTCTTGAGTCGGACAGAGATCTCAGAACTAGCACAGCCAGAGAGACAAATAATCCCCTCGTTATATTTTTCCATGATTTCATGGTCGATACGAGGTTTATAGTATTTTCCATTAACTTCGGCTTCTGTGGCTAAACGACAGAGGTTTTCAAAGCCCTTATCGTTCATGGCGAGCAGCGTAATGTGGTACCTCACTTTATCATAAGCAGGATCGCGGTCTAAACGAGAACGCGCTGCTACATAGGCCTCAAGGCCTAGAATCGGCTTTATTTCGGCGGCTTTTGCCTCTTTGTAAAGCTCAATCAGACTAGACATAGTGCCGTGGTCAGTCACGGCAACAGCCTCCATACCTTGACTCTTAACATAATTAATTAGGTCTGGGACCTTTGTTAGGCCATCTAGGAGGCTGTAGTGAGTGTGGTTGTGAAGGTGGACAAAATCACTCGGCCCGATCTCATGATCTGGGGAGTCGATTTGCTGGCAAAATTCCTGATATTTTTGCTCGTGGGCCAATTCGGCCGCTTCTTGGTCTACCTCACAACACATACTTATATTTTAGCATAAACAATGCGAGATGGGCGGAACAGTGGGATTTTTAGATTGATTTTTTAATTGATTATTAAATTCCCATCAATTTTTCAATCTGTTGAACTTATTCGTCAATTGATTCAGCTGCCGTTTCAATAGCTGATTCTGCAGCTTCTTTAGCTTCATCGGCGGCGTCTTTCATGTCTTCGATTTTACCGAGTTCTTCTGCTTCTAATTCATTTTTCTTACGAAAAACCTTATCAAAGAATTTCTGACCTTCAGTTTTGGCACCGAGATAAGCCTTTTTACTAACTTTTTTAGTGGTTTCAATAGCCTCTTTTCCCTGTTTTTTCAGATCTTCACGGGTTTCTTTGCCTGATTTTGGTGCTAGAAAAACTCCAGCAACTACGCCGGCAGCTGCGCCGAGAATCATGCCGAGGAAGAATTTATTATCTTTTTTCATTTTGGACTCCTGTTTTAAATTTCTATCTTTATTATAGAGGAATCATTAAAAAAGAGATATACTGAAACCAGAAACTTTTTCTTTAGATTATTTTTGTATATCTCTCGTATGATTTTTTATTTTCTCAGCTTATTTTCTCAGTTTTGAGGCAGCAGTTTTAGCCCGCTTTTGGAGATCACGATGGGTTTTTGTGGTATTTTTTGCGCTGGTCCTATTAGAGTTTTTAGCGGACTCCGGCTCGTCCTCGTCTTCCTCTTCTTCGAATTCGTCAAAAACTGATTTTTTAGGTTTCTTATCGATTTTTAATAAGCTAAAAAGTTTTCGACCGATATATTCTTTGACGAAACCACGAGCTAGTGGACCAACAGAGGTGAGATCCTTAATATTGTCTGCGACGTCATCCGCCTTATCAAAGATTGACTGACCAGTCTGGACCATAATTTCAATCTCGGAGAGGAGACTAGTGAACTTGACGATACAAATAATGCCAACGATAAGAAAAATCAGCAGGGCTACTGATAAAAACATTACTAAAATCCATTCAGCGAGATTCATGAAAGCTCCATTTATAACCTTAATGGTTTTATTATAGTATAAGCGCTATTTCTTAGCAACCACAAAAAATCTACCTGAATGGTAGATTTTAAGTTAAGTAAGTTCTTGATAGATAACCTAGAGGTTCTTTATCGCACTAGACTCAATTACGAAGATAGCCTAGAAGTTCTTGATCGCACTTTCGAGATCTTTACCAAAATCTTCATAATGCTTGGCATAGTAGAGACCAGTGAGGAAATAGTTCTTTGGATCACCGGTGGTCATCCACTGACCTTGAGTTTTTTCAACATAGACATTACCGTCTTTCACCATGCGAGTAATTGCGTCAACAGTCCAAAGCTCGTTATCCAGACCAATGTTTTTTGGATCAAGGTACTGGAAGACATCTGGTGTTAACAGATAGCGACCGTATGAAGTGAGGTTTGATGGAGCCTCTTCAATTTTTGGCTTCTCTACGATGTCATGAAGAGTCATTTTCTGTTCATCTTGGAGGCGGATGATACCATATTTATTGAGGACTTCTTTTGGCATCTCTTGAGCGATAATAATAGCCTTGGCATCTTCGTGTTTAACAAAAGAGTCTTTTAAAGTTTTAACATCAGAGGCGCCAAAGACAACATCATCAGAGTAGGCGACGATAAAAGCTTCGTCATCGCGGATAAATTTACGGGCTGAAGCAATTGGCGAGCCATTACCGTAAGGATAGGATTGATCCTGTTCGATCACGGTGATTTTTGGATAATCGAGGATCTCCTGGATTGGGGCATAACGATCATGTTTGCCTTGAGAGGCGAGCTGTTTCCTAATGCGGTTAACGGCATTATTGAAGTAATCTTCATAGATTGGCTTGCCCTCTGGGGTGGCTACAATAATAATCTCTGTAATTCCTGCGGCAATACACTCATCCACAACAAATTGCATAATTGGACGGTTTCCAAGGGGAAGCATTGCCTTCGGGATTGTTTTTGTGATAGGTAAAAATCGACTAGCAAAACCAGCGTCAGTTATGATAGCCTTGGTTGGCATCTTATATTTCATATCATCTCCTTGAGATCATATTATAGCATATTATCTCAGTTTTTAAAGCTATAAGGGTAGCTTTGTAGCTATTTAGACTATTTAGGCTATTTAGGCTATTTAGACTTTTTGGTCGATTTGCTACCGGACTTATGCTTAATGGTGGTTTTAGCGGATTTTTTAGCAGAAATTTTGCGGGATGGAGACTCCACGGCTTTCAAAAGTTCTTTTGCCGAGTTTTTCACAGCAGCCTTAGCTTTTTTCGCGGCAACTTTTTCAGCCTGGTAATCTTTGGATTGTTCGTGATTGTGGATTGAATAAATAAGATTGACTATACCAAAGACCATCATGTAGGATCCAAAATATTTAATGAAGTGGGTGGTGCCAAGGCGGCCACTGTTTAAAATGACGATACCCATAATACAACCACAGATACCGGTAAGGACCCAGCTAAATTTATCAGTGAGGTCATCGATTGAGCGAAGACCTAGAATTAGTTCAAAAATACCCCGGAAGATAGTGTAGGCAGCAACGACGACGAGATGCCAGGCAACATTTTGCTCGTAGGTAAAGAGAAGCGAGAGCGCGGCACCAATTTCGAGAATAGCCATGAGGAGTGAGATACCCCAGGTATTGCGAGTTCTGGTGCGGATGAGGAGATTGAACAACTCAATAATGCCGAGGGATAGAAGGACAGAACCAACAATGACGACAAGAGTTTGGACATCGCTGGAGCCAGTAAATAATGCAAACCAACCAAATAGCAATGCGACTACACCTTGCAGGGCGAAGACACCCCAGTGGCTATCAATATATTTTAGTTTTGTGGACATTATTACTCCTTTTTTATTATCCTTATGCTTATTTTATCACATTTTTGACTATTGACGAGGCCTAGGCTACTGCTGTGACGAGGCGCTGTTCACTGAACTTAGCAAACTGGGTAACGAGACTACTTGGAAGAACCTCTGCAATCACAGATGATGATTCATACTGATAATCTTCGATCTTGGTTGGTAACTTCGGACCCTTTTCTTTTGGATGGTAGTTTGCGAGATAGGTATTATAATCAATAAGCCCCAGACCTATCTCAGCATCCTCTTTTGACATCCCAGTCTTACGCGCAATAATTCCTGACTCAGAGTTATCAAGTGGATTCTTCTCAAAATATTTATCCATATATGCGGTAACTGCGGATTGTTCAATTAATCCTGCAGACTCAAGAAGACGTTGGTCTTCGGAGTAGCGGGAGAAATATTTTGAGCTGTCATCTGAACATCCTTCTCCTGTAATCCATTTCAGATTGGCCTCTTCTGACACATCACCTGCAAGTTGAATTGCTTGCCCAACTATTGGTATTGTGCCGATGACTGCGCCTGTAATTTGTTTAGTGATACCTGTACCTACACCCGCCGAAGGGGTTACTGCAGATGCAATATTACTGTCGGCAACATTAAAGCTTGATTCCCTTAATGCACACGCTATAATCCATTTTGATAATTCCGATCCATCCTTTGCAGGGGGGTTTCCATTATTAACATTTTCATCAATTTTATCGAAATCTAGATTACTACTACCGACATGGTCCACGACATCATCCATAGCCATATGGATCGTTGAATAGTCTGACGAGATATAATTATTACAAAATGCATCCATTACGAGTGGGTCTTCAGTTGCATTAGCCGACGGACAATTCTCATTTACAGATGTTTTAAGCTTAGTCATATCGGCTGCAGAGGCGGATGGAAGTAGGTTTTTTACCGAACTACTAAAAACATTACTAATTCTTGAAACTGTTTGAATTGGTGAAGATACTGTAATCGCTACTGGAATTAGACTATTCATTATGCTACCCATAAAGGTATATGGCGAACTTGCATCAAGTGGACTAAGTGTTTCTCGTGCAAACCTTGATTCATTTGCGATCACTTCTTGTTTCGCTTGATAATCTTGCACTAACTGTGATTTCTTCGTTGGATGACCAGAGCTCATACGATGTTGCATAGCCGTATATTGATGAAAACCACTAGCAAGAATATAGGCAGAATCTTCTCCCGTCATGTTAGCTATGAAGTTTTTTGCAAGACTCTTAGCAATTGTAGGTACAATAAAAGAGATGATTCCACCCACTGCTAGCGATATAGCTGTAGCCTGCGCCATCGTAAGTAGGGTCCCAGTAACATTTTTAACGAATTCTGATATTCCACCACTTAAGATTACTCCCGCAATTTCAGCAAAGAGACCGATTGCATTTCCCGACCTCGAAATAGCAACACACCCCTTATATGTCGCTAGGCTTCCAGAACTCCTAGCAAGAACGGCCCCAAGATCCATTTTATTCCCACTATAGTCGCTTGAATCTACTTCATTGCTATGATAGACTGCACGCTGAACCGCTAATTCAGAATTAAACTTCTTCGCGACTGGATCGTTTGACTTTATATTATAATGGCCATTGCTAAAAAAACCTAAAATAGCTGGACTCATCCAGGCCGAAGTACTTTCTTTTCCTGGAATCACATTACCATAGTGGTCACGAGTAACACCCCTCTGATTTAGTCCATTCATTATGTAGTGAGCCTCAGTAGAACTGTCTCCCGCCTTCGCCTTATCAAAGGCTTCTAGGGCAGTAGTTGTAAAATTTAGAGTTTTTGCCTTATTAATACCAGCAACTGTTTGTGAAATTTGGTTAATAACTTTCATAATGGCGCATGAGTATCCTGCTGCAGTCGCGACAGCCGATGCCTTACCTATGGCCGCGGCGGCCTTTTTTGCGCGTTCTGTTAGTGCATGGGTTGCCGACTCCGTGTCCATTCCCGGCTTTATCTCGTCCGTTCCTTCACCTACAGGTACAGGAGAACTCTCGTCCGGGTCGATTTCGTCAGCACTCTCGGCCTGCACCTGACCTTTTGTATTTTCGGACTCCTCTTTAATCCCATCCGCCTGAGCACTTTTTTGTATCTCTTCATCAGATGCGTCCTTACTAAGATTACCCATTTTATTTCTGCCGCCGTTGCCAAGCATAGTATCAACTTTATCTGCTACAGTATCGAACCAACCAGCAATATGTCCCTTTAGAGTCCTAGTCGACTTTTCTTCAGCCTTAAAAAAGCTACTATCACTCTTCATAGCATCTTTAAAGCTATAGTGACTATCCGTATCAATATTCACCGAAGTAGTTAATCTATTTCCACTTGCATCTACCTCTGCTGAAGGTAATTCAATTGTGCTTGGAATCCTTGATTTGTCACCATCATAAGAGGCGATGGCCATTGGCTTACCGTTTGGTCCATCTTCGTAGAATAATAGGTTTAATGGATTTCCATCCGTACCGGTCGTCTCAATATACTTAATACCGTTTTGACCTAATTTTTTAGACATTGAATCAGATATTTTAAATTTTTCCGATCCTCTCCCAAAAATTCCTTTTGTGGTTAAACTAGAATTTAGACCACCACCTTTTATCATGCGTGGCATGATGTATGATGTACGAATATTCATGCTTGCTCGCAATGTATTAAATTGCTCAAGTCCATTAGCCACTAAAGCAAAAGGAGCAAAGAGAGTTGAGCCTGAGAACGTAACCATCACTGTGATCATTATCCCAATAATCGCGCCTATTGGACCGTACTTTTTAAACTTTCTTTTCTTTTTTTTCTTTTCTTCAGCTTGATCTTTATCTTTCTTATAGAAAGATTCTGATGAGTAATTTGACACCTGCTCGGCAGCCAAGGCATTATTTGGATTTGTGCCATTTTCGGTGGCGGCGGCTTCAGCATCGCGCGCCTCTTTTTGTGCAGACTTTTGCTCTTCGATTTTCTTGGCTTGGTTATTTCCCCAAGCGTCTTCAGAATTCATGCCTGAAGCATTTGAGTTTATTGGCGCTGATCCATTACTTGAATCAGAAAAAGCTTGATTACCAAAGCTATTTTCTCCTGGTCGACCAATATTCTCATCCATTCTGGTTATGATTATACTACATTTTGATTTTTAATACATGAATTTTAATGAATATTATTTAGACGTGTCGAATTTTGCGGCGCAAAGATTCGATCGGAAAAGTTGTAGAGTAGTATTTAATTTTATCGAGAACTAGATCCTGTGCTGGAAGATATTTTAGTTCCGTGACGCCAAAACCGCGTTTAAAAACTGAGACACCATAGAAGCGATGCTTGGTTTCTTCTTCGCCGACGATACCCCAGAAGTTATAGCGCGTAATGCCGCGCTTTCTCGCATCTCGCATTGCTTCCATGTGGAGTAATGGTGCACCTGAGTATTTCGTACCGAGCTCAGAGGAGACGCCATAGTGATATGAAGCCTCATTGCCGTAAAAAATCATGAAATTTTCGGCTAGAATCTCACCGTCTTTCTTTGCGATATAGAGTACCGCTTCATTATTTTTGGCAAAGGCAGCAAACTGTTTGGTCAGGAATTTTTCGGAAAAAGCAAAGAAGGAGTGCCGCTTGGCGGTTTGTAGTTCAATTTCATAAAAATCTTTAATTGCGGAAGGATCAGTGGATTTTTCAATGGTAATTTCATTCTTCTCAGCTTTTCTGAGGGCACGACGAAGACGCTGTCTCATACCGGCGAGAATCTCATCCTCGGATTTATTAAGATCCAAGACACCAGCAAACTCTACTGAAAGATACATTGGAGCCTTTCTAAAACCAG
>CAJZIB010000005.1 GCA_916049555.1 uncultured Candidatus Saccharibacteria bacterium
AATTTGAGCTTCAAAAATATTTTTCAGAAATTGACAAAACACACGAATCGTTGCCCTATAAAAACATCAACGACGCCCATCGTTATATTCAAAAAATGATAGATGATGTAGAAAACATGAATGGGAAGATTTATATTGCTGAAGAAAATAATCATATTGTCGGTTTTATCCAAGGGGTGATAATTGAACACAATGAGGGTGATGATGAGATTTACGACCTATCCCATAATCCTTCAAAAGAAGGGTGGATTGGTTTATTATACGTAAAGACTAGATACAGAGAAGGCGGTATCGGACAAAAACTACTGGATAAAATGATAGACTATTTTAAGACAAAAAAATGTACAAGCATTCGTCTATTAGTTCTTTCTGATAATGAGCACGCTATAGCGGTCTATAAGAAGAACGGTTTTATGTGCCACGATCTAGAGATGGTACTAAAAGTCTAATTTATTTACCTAATATAACTAGGACCATTTTTCTATGTTTATTGTATGGATGATTTCATCAATAGGAATACGTTTTTGTTCAGCGGTATCGCGATCCCTCAATGTAACGGTATCATCTTCAAGAGTCTGAAAATCGACCGTTATACAATATGGAGTACCGATCTCGTCCTGGCGTCGGTATCTCTTACCAATATTGCCATTATCGTCATACTCACACATGAATTTCTTTGATAGTTTTTTATAAAGCTGCTCCGCTTTCTCAACTAGTTGTGGCTTATTTTTTAGAAGTGGGAATATCGCAGCTTTAACTGGAGCAATAAGTGGGTGTAATTTTAAGACAAACCTCTCACCTTCATCTCCTCTAACTGTGGTATAGGCCTCAGTTAGTGTAGCTAAGACAAGACGACCAACTCCTATTGAGGATTCTATTATATGTGGAATATATCGTTCATTAGTGATTGGATCTAGGTAGTCTAGTTTCTTTCCACTACCTTTCTGGTGTTGTGTTAGATCATAGTCACCTCGAGCATGTACCCCCTCTAATTCCTTAAATCCGAATGGAAAATTGTATTCAATATCATAGGCTTCTTTTGCATAAAACACTAAATTCTCGTGTTTATGCCACCTAATATTCTCTTCAGAGAATCCAAGAAACTTAGTGAAGAAGTTCCACCTATATACACGTAATTTTTCATATTCCTCTAGCTCAGTTTCCGGACGCGTAAAATACTGCATCTCCATTTGCTCGAATTCTCTAGTCCTAAAAATAAATTGCCTTGGGCTAATCTCATTGCGAAAAGCTTTTCCAATTTGAGCAATTCCAAAAGGCACTTTTACTCTTGAGGATTGAAGCACGTTAAGATAGTTTACATAAATCCCCTGACAGGTTTCTCCGCGTAGATATGCCGGATCACAGCTCCAATCTTCTGAGAAATTCCCAAGGTTAGACTTAACAAGTAGATTAAATTTCCTTGCCTCTGTGAAATTATTTTTATTACATTTAGGACATTTTATTTTTTCAATGTTTTCTTGAAATAATTTATTAATTTCTTCCGAACTCATTTTTTCATCGGCAAATACCCCAATATCTTCCAATATATGATCCACTCGTATACGAGTGTGACATTCTTTACATTCTGCCAATGGGTCGGAAAAACCGTCTACATGCCCACTAGCTTTCCATATTTCTGGAGACATAAAAATACTGCTATCCAAACCAACTATATCTGGTCGAATCTGAACCATATAGTACCACCAGGCATTTTTTAGGTTTTTAACCAGTTCAACACCATAAGGACCGTAATCATATATTCCACCAAAACCGCCATAAATATCACTGCTATTAAAAATAAATCCTCTCCGCTTGGCTAATGCCGCGATATCATTTATTGAAGGTTTGGTCGACATTGTATATTCTCCATGTTTAGTACAATATATTTATATTATATACTAATATCTGGATACAAAAAATGCCTATATTTTATATATAGGCTATTATAAGAATCGATTTTTGGTGCCCGAGACTGGACTCGAACCAGCACGCACGAGGCATATGCTCCTAAGGCATACGTGTATACCAATTTCACCACTCGGGCCTGTGATTATTATATCACAGGTTTATCGATTTTATTCAGCAACTTCTCTAATTGCAGTATTTAATTCATCGATGAACTGTTTTGAGACAGCGCGTTTTTCGTCATCACTCATCTCAACCCAAGTTTTACCACGGTTTTCTGCCTCAAAGGCTGTTGCCATTGGAAAACCAGTGCCATTGTATGGGAGTTTCACTTTTTCCTGATTGATTGTGCCGTGATTATAATTATAAACAAATTTTGACTTGCCATTTGGGGAGACAACGGCGACACATTGCTTGAAATAGCATTTGGTATTTTTTAAGTTTTTAACTTTTTCCTGGAGATATGCCCAGAATTCTTCATTAGTGGCGCTATCCGATAACTGTCCGCCCCAACGCCTAAGCGCAACACCAGGTTCGCCATTTAATTCCTCGATAAATAGACCAGTATCGTCACCAATGGTGAGTAGGCCAGTTTTTTCGACATAAGTTTTTGCCTTTGCCATAGCATTATCTTCAATGGAAGTGATTCCCTCTGGTACCTCAATCTCAATTCCGAGCATGGTTGGAGTTACAATTTCAAAATGATCGCCCAAAAAGACGGTAAAATCTGCAATTTTTGCAGTATTACTACTGGCAAGTAAGATTTTTGTTTTATTTTCTGATTGGTTTTCTAACATAGGTATCCTTTTTTATTAATTATAATACCAGTTCGGACTTCCCGGCCTTTCTAATTTGAACTTCCTAGCCTAGCCAGTTTGATTTTCCCGACCTTGCCAGTTTGGATTTCTCAGTCTTCTTGTCTAAATTAAGCGCGATTTTCAATTGCGCGGGCTTTACATTCGCGGTTCTTGAAGAAAAGATAGCTGGCGGCGCCAATTAGGATGGCAGTTGGAAGGAGTTCTTCTGGTCCAGTATTTGGCATATTTGATTTCTGTGAAACAACGGCACCTGAGTTCTTGGCAGCAGAATTATTGTACTGAGCAGCTGGAGAATTCACAGTTCCGGTATTTGTAGTATCAGTGGTCTTGCTATTAGTGTTATTTGCAGAATTTGAGCCATTAGTAGCATTTGAGCTGCTGTTTGAACTGGTATTTGCGTTATTTTTAGCCTCATTTGAGGAAGTTTTATTCTCGTCCTTTGAAGCTGACTGTTCGCTGGTTTTTGTCTCAGCCTGTTTCTTCTCAACACTCTTAATAGCTGAAGTGATGAGCCATGCGCCAATAATAAAAACAAGTATGGCAGCAATGACACTGATGATGATAATTTTGATGCGCTGTGGGCGGTTGGCGTCCTGATTAGTCATGATTTTTCTCCACTTTATCCCCGACACCACCTCGAGATTTTAAACAATTAACTTAATATATTATACGATATTTCAGGCTGAATGTAAAGTACATCTAGCAGCCTTTTGGAGCAAAAATCGTAATACGTGAACCGGCATAGGCCTTAGTGGAGAGTAATTCAGCATCAATAACGTGCGGATCAAAATCTGATGGATGGGATAAAACAAAATATTCACTGGCAGTATTAGCAAGACGATCAAGCACCGACAGAGGTAGGTCATGAAAATATTCGTATGGTGGGTCGGCGATTACGACGTCGAAAGGACTATCGAAAGCGATTTTCTCGACTTTGGTATTATAAATACGGATATTATCCATCACGCCGAGTACGATGGCGTTTTGTTTAAGGATTTCTGCGGCACGCTTATCCGCTTCAATAAAAGTTACGTGGTTGGCACCACGAGAGAGGGCCTCGAACCCCAATGCGCCGGTGCCAGCAAATACATCAAGGATGATCTTTCCTTCGATTTTGTCACCCAAAGAGTTAAAGAGGGCCAGTTTTTCGCGCGATCCCATTGGATGAGTGACGCCATTTTGTGGAGCTTTTAATTCTCGTCCCCGAAAAGCCCCAGAGGTGATTTTAACATTAGTAAATTTACCGTGGTGAAAAATTTCGCGTGCACTCTTCATATGATTCCTTTTATCCTTATTTTAGCATAATTCTGGGATTGAAGCAGCCCAACAGAGGGCGATTGCCTTAGAAATTTCTGGAAGAAGAATGTTTTTGGTTTCAAGTGCCAGTTCAGTGGTCCAACCTTGCTCTAAGAAACGGTTATACATATTAAGGGCAGCGATGCGGTCGAGTGATTGATAGAAGGCCTCCTTAATGTCGACATGATGGAGCTCTTTCTTATCAATTTTTGGCGTAACCACGCGTTCTGGAAGTGCGGTCATGGTGATGGCGACACCATACTCGAAGGCGACATGTTTACTCATATAGCCGTTTGCTCCCCAGTAAAGCCAGTTATTGCGAAGAGTTTCGAGGGAGTTCCGACCATGCATAATCCCCTTCACTGGAATGCCAAAAACCTTGATAAACTCTTTTTCGGTCATTAGCTCCCCCTGCGCTTCGGTGAGTGGAAAATGATGTGCCGGAGTGAGACCATCGGTGACCGCATGTGCCATCCAACCAGCTTCAAAGGCGGCACGCACTTTATTGCCACTTTCAAGGGCTTTTTTAAGATTATACTGATGATCTAAAATCATTTGGATTAATTTGCCATCATCGTTGCCTGGGATAATAAAATGCATCGGTTCATCCACGCCTGGACTTTTGCGTTTTAAACCATCTGGTCCGCCCATACCTTCAAATAACAAGATGTCCTTAATATCTGGAAAATAAACGTTACTATGGAGGGCTTTTTGGAGGATTTTGCGGGCTATTTTATCAAGTTTTTGATGCGTACCGACAATATTCCCCGATTTTTTACTATTAGTTAAAGCAAGGGTTGAATACATATGTTCTTTCTGGTCTAGTTTAAAGTTGTCAGCTGTTGGAATTTACTGATAGACTGGCTGAGCTCTTTATATTTTAGCATATTTTGCGGGTTGGCAGCGAATTTTACTGCTTGCGCTCTGGCGTCTTTGATTAATTCTGTATCTGCTAGATTGGCAATTTTCAGGTTTAATTCACCGTGTTGCATGGAACCATAGACTTCTCCTGGGCCGCGCAATTTGAGGTCAACTTCAGCAAGATAAAAACCATTGTTTGATTTTTCAAGTTCACGTAAACGCGTGGTGGGCGGATTGTCGCCAGTTGTAATAAGAAAACATTGAGAGGCTTTCTGTCCACGGCCAACACGACCACGCAGCTGATGTGCCTGTGCTAAGCCAAAGCGATCAGCATTCATAATGACAATCTGGGTGGCATTAGGGACGTCGACGCCAACCTCAACCACAGTCGTGGAAACCAAAATATCAAGCTGATGATTTTTGAATTCTTCCATCACCTGGTCTTTTTCTAGTGCCTTCATTCGACCGTGTAAAATACCAATTCGATATTTGGGAAAAATTTTCTTAAGACGCTTAGCCTCTTCCGTTACCGTGTGCTGATCTTTTTCAAGTGGGTCATCCTCATCTTGTTCAATTAAGCGACAGATCCAGTAAACTTGCTCTTTTGCTTCGAGGTGCTTGGTGATTTCTGGATATAGCATCTCGCGCATATTGGTTTCATTAATAATTTTGGTTAGAATCGGCTGACGGCCTTTTGGCATCTGATTAATGATCGAAACATCAAGATCCCCAAAGATAGTGAGTTGAAGAGAGCGCGGAATCGGCGTGGCGGTCATAGCCAAAAAGTGTGGTGCGGTATATTTTTCACTTGATTGGTTGAGGGCAACTTTTTCAAGCAGTTTTTGTCGCTGCGCTACACCAAAACGATGCTGCTCGTCGATAATCACCAGGGCGAGATTGTGAAAAATCGTATCGTCGGTAAGGAGAGCGTGAGTACCGACGATAAGGTCAATTTCGCCATTTTTAATCTGTGATTTTAACTCGTCTTTTTGCTTAGTGGCGCCGATGAGGAGGCCGGTTTTAATGCCAAAAGGCGTCAGGATTTTTGCGAGATTTTCGGCGTGTTGGGAGGCGAGGATGGCGGTTGGAGCGAGTAACGCCACTTGAGACCCGTCTCTAACCGCTTGGAAGATGGCTAGGGCTGAGACAACAGTCTTACCGGAACCAACATCGCCCTGCAAGAGACGGTTCATTGGCGTAGTTTTAGTGAGATCCTGCATAATCTCCCAGGCAGCAGTTTTTTGCGCGGGAGTTAATTCAAATGGTAGGGAGGCAAGGAATTCTTTAGTTGAGTCCAGGTTAAAGTCCAGAGGTTTAGCGCGGAGCTTTTGATTTTCTTGTCGATTGAGCTGACTGGCGAGGATTAACTCAAAGACTTCCTCATAGCTGAGATATCTTTTTGCCTGGTCCACATCTTCTTTTTGTTTAGGGAAATGAATATTGAAAAGTGCCTGATTTCTTGAGCCTTTTTTAATATAGGTTGGAGCCGAGTCTAGGGGCAAGAGGTCGGGTACTGTAGCAGAAAATGAGGGCTTGATCTTTTCAAAGAGCTTTTTGAACCAGGCGGAATTGAAACTACCTCTGGCTGAATAAATTGGCTGGAAGCCATCTACTTTTTGCTCGATTTCATCTGCCGCGGCAACGGTAGGGGCGGTGATTTGATAGCGATTATATTTAAAATCATACTGACCAGTGAAATAATAAGTGGTTTTTTCATCAAAATTCTTGATGCGATATGGCTGATTATACCAAACCACTCGAACTGCTCCGGTTTCATCATAGATTTCCCCTTGTGTAATTACAAAATTGCGACGACGGGTGTGGAGATTTTTTAAATTACGAATTTTCCCGCGAAGGATGACGCGGCCGGGCTTAATATCGACAATATTAGTTTGGGATTGGTAGTCTTCATAGCTGCGAGGAAAATAATATAGTAGATCCTTGAGGGTGCGAAAGCCACGCTTTTCAAGCGCCTCGGCAGTTTTTGGGCCAACACCCTTAATCACCTCCAATCTTGCAGTAATATCCATTGGATAAATTATAGCATGTGGTGATACTTAGAAGATCTCTGGAGTGGAGATTAGACGGAGATTGGGTGGAGACTAGGTGGAGATTAGGTGGAGATTTTAAGAACTAGAGCGAGGGGCGCTGATGAGCGTCGCGCCATTCTTTGATTTTAGCGTGGTGGCCTGATAACAGAATTTCAGGTACTTTCATACCACGAAAATCAGCTGGCTTAGTGTATTGAGGATACTCTATTGTATTTCCTTCGGAAAAGCTTTCAATAATTGCAGAGTTTTCTCCACCTAGAACACCTGGCAAAACTCGTACGATACTATCGATCATAATCAGTGCCGGCAATTCCCCACCGGTCAAGACAAACTGACCGAGACTAACTTGATAGTCCACAATGGTTAAAATGCGTTCATCGTAACCTTCATAGTGAGGACAGAGGATGATGAAGTGATTTTCAGCCTGTGTCTCGATTTTTTCAGCAAATTCACGGACGATTTGTTGTGACCAGATGCGACCTGCTGGAGTTGGTAAAATAACTTTAGCGGTCGGATCTTCTTGTTTGACCTTTTCAATTGCAGCAAAAACCGGCTCACAACGAAGCAGCATACCATCGCCGCCTCCATAAGGCGTATCATCGACTGATTTGTGTGGACCAAGACCAAAATCACGAAGGTCCACAAAATTAAACTCCGCAACGCCTTTATCACTAGCTTTCCACATCATGGAAGTTGATAAATAAGGCAGAAGAGCGTCCTTGAAAAGCGTAATAATAGTAAATTTGACTTTTGCCATTTAAAATATTATATCATATATGATTTTATGTGATTTTAGAGAAAGATGCTTGACATCACACCTTTCATAGGATATATTAAGCATAAGCTGATACGCTTCACGGGGTTCCGCTTATCAAAAAATAGTGGAGTGTGGAGATTTCATTAAAAACAAAAAGCGAATTAAAACAAAACAATGTGCCCCAGGGTGGGCGCGCATCAGCGCAAAAATACTCCTTCCGGAGTATTTTTTTGTGTTTTTCATTTTTTATACTGGCTTATTTCGAGTTTGTTTTTGAAAATCCGCCTAGTATTGCTCAACAAGAGGAAATGTTTTACCGGAGATTTCTATAATGGAATCCTGCGTGGCACCTTGGTTAGTGAGTTCAGCTCGAATCCCGAGCTTCTTTAAAATATCGCGCAGACGGTTAACCGAAGCATAGTTCCCCATATCCGTGCGACGAGCAAACTTTTCAATCTTCTCACCGGTGACATGAAATACGCCGTCGTCACCCCGTGTAACAGTCCAGGTATTTTTTAATTCATGCGAGCTTAGAGAAATAACTGGAACACCTTTTATGCCATCCTGGGTGATTTGATGTTTAGTGTTTACGTCATCCTCGAGAATTATGTCTGCAGTAATGTTTTCTTGTTCTTGTTTTTGTTTCTCTTTAGCAATTTTAATATCCTGCCAAAGTGCGCGAAGAAGCTCCTCCACGCCTTTTTTTGATACGGCAGAAATACTATAAATGTAGGCGTTTGGATTTACCTCACGAATGGCCTGTGACTGCATCTCAATAATTTCATTATCAACACCTTCACATTTTGTGAGAGCTACAATTTCTGGACGATCTTTGAGATCTGAATATTTATCAAGTTCGTTGCGAATAATGCGATAGGCTTCACCGGCATCATTATTGTAAACATCGACTAGGTGGAGCAAAACAGCAGTGCGATCAACATGACGTAGGAATGCATGACCGAGACCGCGCCCCTCAGCGGCTCCTTCAATGAGACCAGGAATATCGGCGATTAAGATGTCATGACGATCAATTGTAGCAACCCCGAGATTTGGCGTGAGGGTAGTAAAAGGATAGTCGGCAATCTCTGGTTTTGCGTTGCTCACGATGGAGAGAAAAGTAGACTTACCGGCGTTTGGTAAACCAACAAGACCAACGTCAGCTAGGAGTTTTAATTCTAATTCAGCCTCAAACTCTTCTCCCGCCTCACCGACTTCGGCGACAATTGGGGTTTGACGAACGCTTGATTTGAAGTGAGCGTTACCAAAGCCACCGTCGCCGCCTTTTGCAATAACTGCTTCCTCACGGTCGTGAGTGAGGTCAGCAATTATTTTGCCGTCGCGCTTCACCACGGTTCCGATCGGAACTTCGACGATGAGATTTTTCCCAGAGCGACCAGCGCTGCGAGTACCGGAGCCATTGCCGCCGTCTTCTGCTGTCAGGATTGGATTGAAGCGAAAATCGATTAGTGTATTAGTATCTTTATCCGCGACAAAAATAATGGAACCGCCTTTGCCGCCATTGCCACCGTCTGGACCACCTTTGTTGATGTAAATTTCACGGCGAAAAGAAACGGCACCATCACCGCCTTTTCCCGCCTTAAGACTAACTTTTGCAGTATCACAAAACATATTAGCTATATTTTACCATTTTAACGGCTATGAATAAAGAGGTAACTAGACCAGACACTTTGAGGGATAGTTTTTCGACCAACGTGGCCCCAGCCAGCGATACCATTCATGTCGGAAATAGTAATAGTACCGTCATCATTGACAGAATCCACAATACCGACGTGACCATAATAACCAGAGTCAGTTTGGAAGACGTCACCAGGCTTTGGGTCAGAACCACGACTAGATGGGAAGCTATTGATAAGAGCATTATCCCAAGTGTTAGCGTTACCGAGGCCACCTGGAAGCACATAACCACCACCGAGTTCGTAACGACGCTGCCAGGCATACCAGGTACACCAGCCCCATGGCATCTGGTTTGCTGAGGTCCAATAAGTACGATAATAAACAGACTGAGTATAGCTCTGAGACTGAGAGTTGGTGTAACGAGGAGCCACATAATCCGGACGTTCGGCCTCTGGAAGATTACCATCCGGCAAGAGAATATACTCACCAGCAACTAGATTTTGATTTAATTCGAGGTTATTTGCTGCAATAATTTCATCTGATTTTGAGCCATATTTGGCGGCCACAGATTCAATCGTGTCGTTATTTTTGATTTTATAAACAAATCCGGCACGAGACGGGAGATAGATTTTATCACCAGCCTTAGGTTCATAGGTATTTTTAAAGTTATTTGACCAACGGACCATTGTGTCGGTTACGCCACAGGCAGCATATTTAGCAGCAATTGAGGCGATAGTCTCCCCCTCGAGCACTGTATAAGAAATAGCACCAACTTTGAGACAGTTCGTTGAAAGTGGAGCAATTGGCTTCTCCATCTTCTCAGAAGAGACCTGACCGGAGTCGCGCAAAGTAGTGAGGGAGTTATAATTAACGTTTACAACTTCCGAGGAGGCTAGGCTCATGTTACTAGCTAGCTCGGATACGACATAGAACTCAGAAAGTTGGTCAGTTGAGACGGCGTAATCCTTCTTAGCAATCGACTGTAGATTGAGGTTATTAGTTACTTCATCGACGTGCTTATTTTTGGAACCATAATTAACGACGCCAAGCACGGCGAGAAAGATAAATAGATATGGCAAAACCTTGAAGTTTCGCTTAATAAATGATCGTTTGTGATTTTTTCTTGCTGTCATAATATGCCGATAATCCACCTAGAGCCCTACACTACAGAGTTTCTGGCAGTAGTCGCGGATCTTCTGTGTGTGCTCAGTATCGGTTACACTATAATACATCTTTCCATCGTCTCCTGTCAAGAAATAGCGCATCGACCTCTTATTCTCATCCGGTTCTGCAACGGCCAAAATTGCGGTAATTCCGGGGCTACAAATTGGGCCAGGAGTGAGTCCAGTGTGCTTTCTCGTATTATAAAGATTATCCGTTTCTAGTACGCGAAGATTATTATTCGGATCGTTGCGGTCGCGGTTCGGATTGACTAGGTCGGCAGCATAGGTGGCAGTCACGTCAGACCCAAGCGTCATGCCAACCTTGAGGCGGTTTTGAAAAACCATAGAAACACCTGGCATATCCTCAGAATGAGCCTCTTTTTGAATAATCGAGGCCAAAATTAACCCCTCACGCAACGAAAAGCCACGTTTTTGAAATTTTTCTTCGATATTATTGGCAACAACTACGCTGTTTAGTTGATTAATCATGGTCTCAAAAATATGTTCGACGGTTTCACCTTTATAAAATTGATAGGTTTCGCCATAGAGATACCCCTCGAGGGCAACATTTGCTGGTTGTGCAGGATTAGTTAGCTTGCCTTCATTATCGTAAAGCCCCTTAAGAACTGGGCTATCATATTTTTTAAGCAGAGCCGTATCGATTTGCTCAGATAAATATCCAAGTTTAATCAACTTCTGTTTAATTTCCTTCAAGGTTTCACCTGGCAAAACCGTGAGATTAAAAACTTCACTTGAGGCGACACCTTTTTCCATCTGCTCCACGATTTCCTTGGCGGAAAGATTGGCGCGAAGGCTGTAGGTGCCAGCCTTGATCTTGGCCGATTTACTGGATAATTTTAGATAAGTTTTGAAGGCAAAATCGGATCTGATTAAGCCAGCTTTTTTGAGATTTTCAGCAATATCACTTATGGTTTGATTAGTCTTTATTTCAAACTTTTGATAGTGACAGTCGGGGTTTTCTTCACTACCTTCACTAGTGGCGGCTGCGGCCGGTGAATTAAACTTGCAACTAAAGTTTTTAGGAGCAGCTAATTGTTTTTCATACCAGGTGTAAGCACTAAAAACACCAAGGCCAGCTATGCTTAATAAAATAACCAGAGCGATTATTATTTTTTTCATAAATGACTTCTTTTTGGGTTGTTTTTTGGAACTTTTTGAACTAGCCACTTCTTCCTCCTTGGCAAAATTCGAGGCAGGATTTTGGTTATCTGAATTATTGTTTGCTTCACCCAAAGAGGCGGGAGAAAGCGACTGTTGATTGTTTAGAGCCACCTGCATTCGCTCAATAAAATCCTGCAGAATAATAGACGCTGATTCGGCATCAATTTCGCCTTTTTGGTAGTTATTTTTGCGAGCCTTCAGACGACGCTCAGCTTCAACAGAAGTAAGTGATTCGTCTTGAAAATAGATTTTGAGACCTGGAATAGTGGCAGCAACTTGTCTTGCAAATTGCTTAACGAATTCAGATTGAGCAGTTTGGTTGCCGTTATTACTGCGCGGCATCCCCATGACTAGAATGTTTGAATTATAAAGTCTGAGTTTGCGCTGGATTTCAGAAATTTCCTGTCCGTTAACATTAATAAAACCATCTGGAATAGCAATTTTTGTGGCGGTATCAGCGCGCGCCACGCCAATCCTCACTGTACCTACGTCGAGTCCAATAATTTTCATAATCCCCCCTAGTTATTTTCTTCTATTGTAATATTGACACTAACCTTATTAATATCCTCCGGAATACTGCGAACCCATGGGAAGGAGGTATCAACTTTAACCTCACTCACGCCGTTGATTGACTTAATCAAGGTGGTAACTTCACCAATTTTCTTGCCAAGAGATTTATCAAGTACGGTTTTTTCGGAAACTTCCGGACCAGTCTTTACGACCGCTTTTAACTTAGCTGAAGCGGCATTATTTTCTTGAAAACGCTCGATGAAGAGTGAACTAATTTCATAGATTTTTTGGTCACTGCCGAGTCGACTACTAACGATGGTTTTAATATACTCTTCGACAGCAGATTTATCCAAAATATTGACAGTGTATTTTATCTTGGCAGTTAATTTTGCTTTGCCACCGTTTGCAACTTCGCCAATAGCTGGACTAGAAGTGGCTTCGCCTGGAGTTTTCTTGTAGCTTGCATCAATGCGCAAATCTGAATCTTTTACTTTGGCAAATAGCTCGTCTTTTCCTTCATCAAGCTGCGAGAGTGCTACTTTGGCTTTCTCGACATCGGCGGCGGTGACGATTTTGACAACCTTATCAGTACCACCAGTGAACGCGGTAGAATTAAAAGCATCAACATGTTCAACGGATGACTGCCAGCCTGAGGCGATTGGATCGATATTAAAACGAGTACCACCTTCAAAGGCAACAACATCTACGGTTTTACGGATTTGACAAGTGTTTGTAGTGCGGACGGTGCAACTGGTTGTGGAGCCATCCCAACTAAATTCAGTAGTAACTACGGTAAGATAATTGAGATTTCCCTTCGCAAATGCGCTACCGATTGGGACGGTGATGCGATCTGGTGCACTTGGAGTGGCGCTTGAAGTAGAGAAACTGAAGTTTGCCGTGAGAGTGAGGCGACCAGTTGCTTTATTACCATCATTTCGCTCGCCCGTTGCGTCAAATTCAACAGAACTTTCTTTTTCCAGAGTTTCAGTCTCGAGTAGAATCTTGCCATCTTTGTTTGAAGCCTGATCAGCCGCACTTGCGAAGGTGATATTCTCCGAAAAATTATCTGGCGTGGTCTTGATTTTGACTGAAATCTTGGCAGCAGGTGCAAAGACAAAGGCCCAAACACCACCTACAATACAGA
The DNA here is from genome assembly GCA_916049555.1 of uncultured Candidatus Saccharibacteria bacterium. Classification (GTDB taxonomy): domain Bacteria; phylum Patescibacteriota; class Saccharimonadia; order Saccharimonadales; family Saccharimonadaceae; genus Nanosyncoccus. Next base: position 13,323 of record CAJZIB010000005.1, read on the forward strand.
CAATTAGGCCTGCCACACCGAGAACCAGCCATTTACGTAATTTGTCAAAATTAGGGATCTTTTTAACCGCTTTCTCTTCGTCGTCAGATTCTTCTTCTACTTCGTTCGCATCAAGATGCATAGTAGCTGCTTCGGCATCAGATGGAGTTTGCCTAATATTATTAGTTTTTCCTGAGGAAGCTGGTTTTTTCATATTTTCTTTTGCAGCCGAATCTTTAGGAATATTTTCCTTTTTATTATTTGGAGTAGACTCAGTAGCTTGAATGGATTCTTCCTGGACATCAGAGGAATCTTCACTCATCTCACTAATTGCTTGTGAGGCAGCCACGGTTTTATGAATGGCAGCAGAATCTTTATATTCACTTGGCAACACCGGTCGTGATTGTAGATTTTTTGAAAATGGCAGACCAGAGGCAGCAGAAAGTTTCATTAATACAGGATCTAATGTAATAATTACAACGGCCTTATCAAGGTTTTTGGCTGTTTTGGCGATCAACTTTAGATTAATCGCACTACGTAAGACGCTAAGTTTTTTTGGCGGAACGAGAGCGACGACTTTTTGCTTGGAACCCTTAAGATGATTGATAATATCGGTAATATCATCTTCTGGCTCAATGTAGTAGATGTCCTTATTCATGCACCGATTTTACCACATTACAAAACTTTTATGTTAAAATTTAGAGGATGAGTATTTTTAGCTTTGCAAAGAAAAAAGAGGTAAGAAATCCAGCGGAGCCTAGTAATGGCAATACGGCGGAACTAGCTAATCTTGTCTTGAATTCAATTGAGGAAGGCGTGATTATTGTACATCCTTCGGGAGTGGTACTACTATCTAACCCGGCAGCCATGCGAATGCTCGGCGTAAATGATACTTCAGCTATTTTGAATGTCCAAATAGGGTCGCTTTTGAGACTTGAAAATGGCGAAGGAATGAAACTTGAAGATAACGTAAACCCGGTACTTTTGGCGATAAATTCAGGTAAAAAATACTCCACACGCGATTTTGTATTAGTGAATTTAATTGAACAAAGAAAACCTGTGGCAATTAGTGTCGTGAGTACAAACTCTGGGCAGAATGAAAGAATTATTACCTTGAGAGACATCTCGCGTGAACTAGAAGAGGAGGGTGAGCAAACCGAATTCATTTCTACAGCTTCTCATGAAATGAGGACCCCCGTAGCCTCGATTGAGGGATACTTGGGACTCGCACTTAACCCAAAAACTGCAACCATCGATGAACGCGCTCGTAAATATCTCGAGGAAGCACATACCTCTTCAAAACATCTGGGACGCTTATTTAAAGATCTGCTCGATGTCACAAAACTGGATGATAAAAAAATTCGCGTACAACTTTCACCTGTTGAGATGACTTCTACCGTACGCTCGATCGCCAATGGCCAAGTGCCACAAATGAGCGAAAAAGGGATTCACTATACTTTTGGCTCGAACGGAACCAGTACGAGCGGAAACGGTAGATTTTTAAACCAGGAAGTTTATGCCAGTGTGGATATTGATTTTTTGCGCGAGGCAGTAAACAATCTAGTGGAAAATGCAATCAAATATACTGCCGAGGGTGGTGGAATTTGGGTAAATGTACGTGGAGATGATGATCGCGTTTTAATTAACGTGACGGATACTGGGATCGGAATCTCTCCTGATGATCTGAAGCATGTATTTCAAAAGTTTTACCGTGCAGATAACTCACAAACACGTACCGTTGGTGGGACTGGTCTGGGGCTTTACCTGGTAAAACAGCGCGTTGAAGCTATGGGCGGAAAAGTTTGGGCGGAGAGTTCGTTTGGTGAAGGATCAACTTTCTATCTATCGTTCCCTCGCATTACCGCAGAGGAATATCAGAGGCGTAAACAAATCGCTTCAAACATTGAGGCGATGAGTACACAAAAACAAGCAACCCCAACTGTGCCACAAGCTGAAACTCAAGCACCACAGAACCCTATCGTGGCCAGTCCAACTGATACACCGGTCGCGCCTACAACGACTAACGCCTCTGAGACGGTTGACGCACCGGTGAATCCTGTGGTGCCCGTAACTCCTAATACATTTACGGCAACAGTCGCACCTGCAGCATCCGCCGTACCTGTGACTACTGCAACACCAGCAGTATCCGTAGCACCTGCAGCATCCGCCGCGCCCGCAGTACCTACTGCAACAGTCACACCTGCAGTATCCGAAGCGCCTGCAGCGCCGGTAAATTCCGAAACACAATCGCCAGTTATAGAACCAGTTCAACAATCCGTCACAACACCAACGCCGCAGCCTGTTGCAATGCCGACAGTGCAGCCTAACGTAATAGCAACGCAACAACCGATTGTGGCGACGGCTCAACAACCGCTTGCAACGACGACTCAGCAACCACTTTCAACAATGACGCAACGACCAGTTACCAACTCAGAGCAACAGTTTATCGCAACTCCAGCACAGCAACCAGTACACAGCGATCAACAGAATATCAATTCCCATCCAATGATTAATAGTCAGCCAGTAGCTCCACAGACTCCGCAAAACTTAAATCAGACAACACCCCCAAGCGTTAATAATTTTAATCAAGTACCACCATTAAATAATTAAAAGGAATGATATGGCAAAAATATTACTCGTCGAGGACGATCAGAGTTTAAGAGAAATTTATGGAATTCGCTTGACGGCCGAGGGCTATGAGATTGTACCGGCTGGCGATGGTGAACAGGCGCTAGCGCTTGCGGTCAAGGAAAAACCGGATTTGATTATTTCTGATGTTATGATGCCAAAGATTTCTGGTTTTGATATGTTGGACATTTTGAGGTCTACTCCTGAAACTAAAGACATTAAGGTGATTATGATGACCGCGCTTTCCTCTGAGGATCAAAGAGAGCGTGGAGAAGCTCTCGGTGCTGACCGTTTTCTCGTAAAATCACAAGTTGGTATTGAAGATGTGGTTAATGCTGTGCATGAGGTGTTGGATGCTAAACCAGAGAACACCGCTGTAAATCAAGCTGACTTTATTCAACCTGGTACTGCGATGCCAATGAACCAAAGTACTCCTGAGGCTCAGCCGATCCAACCTGTCCAATCTACCCAACCAGTTCAGCAAATTCAAACGGTTCAACCGGTCCAGCCGGTTCAGACGGTTCAAGCCGAACAGACTATACAGTCGGTCCAGCCGGTTCAGACTATACAAAATATGCAGCCATCCCAGCCTATGCAACCTATACAGCAGGTTGAAACTGTGCAGCCTATGCAGACAGCTCAGCCTATGCAGCCGGTCCAGGCAGTTCAGCCTAGTCAAGCTATAGGTTCAAATCTTACTAATGACTCATACTCGATAAATTCTGTAACAGATGATTCCGGTATGAATATTAAGGATCAGATGGATCAAATTTTAGGCGGTATGGGAACAGTTTAGAATATCTCATATATGATATATTTATAATATGCGTTTAAATAAGTTTTTAGCAGAGAGAATTGGCATATCGCGACGTGAGGCCGACGACTTAATTGCTAGTGGTCGCGTGACCGTGGATGATAAAATTGCGGAATTTGGCATGCAGGTCGATGACAATACAGAAGTGTTGGTCGACAAAAAGAATGTGGCTTTTTCGCATAACTATACATACTTAATGTTAAATAAACCTCGCGGCTATGTCTCTTCGAGGAGACGCCAGGGAGATACGCCAACCCTATATGAGCTCTTACCAAAGAATCTACAAACCTTAAAGACTGTGGGGCGATTAGATAAGGAAAGTTCTGGTCTGATACTTCTGACCGACGATGGCGATTTTGCCTTCCGGATGACGCACCCAAAATTTTTCAAAATTAAAACTTATATTGTGGAACTAGATAAGCCACTCGCGCCCCTACATCAACAGATGATTTCGGATATTGGGATTACTTTGCCGGATGGTCTAAGCAAGCTTTTTATTACAAAATTAGCTGATAAAAATGGCGAGATTTCGGGGAAACGTTTGCAAGTTGAGATGAGCGAAGGGAGAAATCGACAGATTCGCCGAACATTTGCGGCGCTAGGATATGAGGTGACTGACCTTGACCGTATTGAATTTGGCCATTACAAATTAGGAAAGCTAGAACGTGGAAAATTTGAGAAAGTTCAAAAACTAATTTAGCAACATTAAAAATAGACCTCTTAGAGGTCTATTTTTTTGTAATGAGAACTAGGCTTCGTCTTCAGAGTTATCTTCAAGAGCAGAAAGAAGTGAGTCCTCAGCGTTACCACGTTTTTTCTTCTTTGGAGCTTCAGCGAGTTCAATATCGAGCTCAATGCCAGTAAGCTTGGAAGCAAGACGGACGTTTTGTCCTTGACGACCGATAGCAACAGATTGCTGATCCTCGGTGACATAGACCTTAGCGCGCTTCTCTTCTAGTTCAACCTTCACGATTTCGGCTGGGCTCAAGGCTTCGCGAATATATTCAGACATATTATCGCTCCAGTTGACGATATCGATTTTTTCACGATCACCAATTTCATTCATGACGGCCTGAACACGAATACCACGACCACCAACAAAGGTACCAACTGGGTCAACACCTGGAACGGTAGAAGAAACGGCAATCTTGGTACGACGACCAGCTTCGCGGGCAATGGCATGGATTTCAACAGTACCATTTTCAATTTCAGGGACCTCCTGGACAAAGAGCTGTTTGATAAATTCAGCAGAACCACGAGAAACCAAGAGATCAGCACCACGCTCATTGCGTTCAATTGCTTTGATCAAAACCTTGATACGTGAACCAACTTTATAAAATTCACCCTCAATTTGGTCTTGTTTTAGCATGATACCAGTGGCTTTACCGAGGTCAACACGAACTAGTTTTGGCTCAACACGAGCGATAGTGCCATTAACGATGGTATTGATTTTATCTTCATAAACAGTGAGAATTGCCTCGTGTTCTGCCTCACGAAGACGCTGAACAATCACCTGCTTGGCGGTCATTGAGGCAACGCGACCAAAGGAAGTTACCTTATGGGATTCCTCAACAATCTCACCGATTTCTTTACCGCCGGCGAGGTCAGCTGGAATTTCTGTGGCTGGGTTATAAGCCAAACCATCTTCGATCACTTCTTTAGCAACAAAGACTTCGGCTTCACCGTTGTCAAGATTCAGTACGGCGCGGACATTCATGTCTTTATCACCATTTTCCTTGCGCCAGGCAGCAGCAATGGCAGTTTCAATAATATTAAGGACGGACTCTTCTGGAAGTCCTTTTTCCTCAGCGATCACCTTAACCATTGAGGACATTTGTTTTAGGTCTAAACCTTCCATATTTCCTTTCTATGAAATTTTATTTTTAAACTAAAGCTTGAGTTGAGTCTAAAATATCCGACCTTTCGGCCGGATGATTCAAGTATCAAGTATGTTTATATTATAACAAGCTATACATAAAATAGCAACAGCCTTATGAGAAAAGTCTGTGATATAATAGTTATAAATAAGCTTATACAATATGTCCGAGATTAATTTAGATAACGAAAAACCACGCAAGATTAAACCTGAGAATGTGATTTTGGCGCTTGATATTGGTACGGAGTTTGTGAAGGCAGTGATTGCTGAGCGAACCGAGGATGACAATCTGATTGTGATCGGGGTTGGTAAAGAACATCAGAATATGGGCAATATGTATGCTGGTGCGATTGCTGATATCCCGGCCGTAGTTTCAACTTGCGAGAAGGCACTTTCTAATGCTGAAGGGATGGCTGGTGTAATTTCGAAGACTTGCGTAGTGGGAATTGCTGGCGAACTAATTAAAGGTAATACGCGAACCGTGAGGTATCGTCGCAAGGATAGTAATAAGCCGATTTCTGACCAAGAAATGCAGCTGATTATTCAGCGGGTACAAGATAAGGCTGGCGAGCAGGCTAAGCAAGAAATTGCACTTGAGACTGATAACCCCGAAGTTGAGGTGCGCCTAATTAATTCTGCGATTGTTTCTCTGTCGATTGATGGATATAAAGTATCGAATCCGATTGGATTCAAGGGGTCAGATTTGATGATCCAGTTTTATACGGCTTTTGCACCACTTGTGCATATTTCGGCGATTGAAAAGGTTTGTGCAGAGTTAAATCTTGATCTATTGGCGGTGGCAGTAGAACCGTTTGCGGTTTGTCGCGCTTGTCTTGGGAATGAACTAGAGTCGAATTTTTCTGCCATTGTGATGGATATTGGTGGTGGAACAACCGATATTGCAGTAGTTGATGATGGTGGCGTCGAAGGAACGAAGATGTTTGGAATTGGCGGGCGTAGTTTTACCCACCAGATTGCGACACGCACTGGACTAGATTATGACACTGCCGAAGCTGTGAAACTGCAGCTTGGTGGAGTATCACTAGATCAGTTGACGCTGAAGCATAAGGAGGAAACAGTGGCGGAGGCTGAGAAAAAGAATGAGATCCAGCAAATTTTAGCGACACCTGAGCGGGCCAAGAAAATCAATACAGCGATTTCTGATAATGTTGAGGTATGGCTAGGTGGTGTTGCGGTCGCCCTTGAGGATTTTCCACTAGTGGAAGCCCTTCCTACCAGAATTCTACTCTGTGGAGGTGGTGCAGGCTTAGCTTCGTTACAGGAGGCACTAGCTACCTCTGATTGGTACACAGATCTACCTTTTTCTCGTCGCCCCCTGGTGCATCTACTCGACGATGTTGATATCCCAGGTATCGAGAATGCAACCACTGAAGACCTTGATTATTCTTTCATTACCGCATTTGGTTTACTTCGCGTTGCGATTGATACGCTTGCGGGTACAGATGAGCCAGCTGGACTGCGCGCTAAGCTAGCAAAGTTATTACAGAACTAATTAATACAGAATTAATTATGACAGATTTAGTATTATCTACTTAATTATTTTGTGATTATACTCTTATAGATATTATTAACTCACAATTATATGTTTAGACAACAGAAAACCACCCGTTGGGGTGGTTATTCCGTATAATTTGGCACCTTGCTACCTTCCCGCTGTTGCAGTATTCTCGCCGCCGCTGAGCTTGACTTCTGTGTTCGGAATGGGAACAGGTATTTCCTCAGTGCTATGGGCACCAATTTCGCTTATTGAATTATTCAATGTGCGCTGATTGATGTCCATTAGGTGTGATGAATTAATAAACTTGCGGTGTTCTGATCGAGCACCGATTACTAGTTAAGTCTATCAAACTATCTGCGTCTATTTTAAATAAACCCTGATAGTTTGAACATAAAAAGGCGATGGATCTATTAGTACGCTTCGACTCCATACCTTGCGGTACTTCCATCTTGCGCCTATCAACCAGATCTTCTCTCTGGGATCTCATAGGGAATTCTAATCTTGGAGTGGGCTTCGCGCTTAATATGCTTTCAGCGCTTATCTCTTCCGAACATAGCTACTCGGCGATGCAACAGGTGGTCACAACCGATACACTAGAGATTCGTCCGCCCCGGTCCTCTCGTACTAAGGGTAGATCTCCTCAAAATTCCTAACGATCATGCCGGATATAAACCGAACTGTCTCACGACGTTCTGAACCCAGCTCGCGTACCACTTTAACCGGCGAACAGCCGGACCCTTGGAAGGTGCTCCCCCTCCAGGATGTGATGAGCCGACATCGAGGTGCCAAACCGCGCCGTCTATGTGAACTATTGGGCGCGATCAGCCTGTTATCCCCAGGGTAACTTTTATCCGTGTGCGCTGTCTTTCCCACGTAAATTGAACCGAAGTTCTGTACAGCGGGTCATTTGCTCCCACTTTCGTGTCTGATTGGGTTGTGGCCCTCACAGTCAAGCTGGCTTTTGCGCATACACTATCACTACGATTTCCATCCGTAGTTAGCCAACCTTTGAACGCCTCCGCTACTCTTTAGGAGGCAACCGCCCCAGTTAAACTACCCGCCATGCACGGTCCTTTTGGCCGATCAGGTCAAAAGTGAGATTACTAAAACATTCAGGGTGGTATTTCACATTTCGACTCCACAAATACTAGCGTATCTGCTTCAAAGTCTTCCACCTATTCTACACAAAATGTCCCAATAATCAATGCAAAGTTGTAGTAAAGCTCCATGGGGTCTTCTCGTCCTGGCATGATCAGACGGCATCTTTACCGCCAATGCACGTTCACCGTGGCCTTCGCCGAGACAGTGCCCACATGATTACTCCATTCGTGCGGGTCTGAACTTACCAGACAAGGAATTTCGCTACCTTAGGACGATCATAGTTATCGCCGCCGTTCATCGGGGCTTCAGTTCGAACCGTAAAGCTCTCCCCTTAACCTTCCGACACCGGGCAGGAGTCAGCCCCTATACATCCGCTTTCGCGTTAGCAGAGACCTATGTTTTTG
>CAJZIB010000006.1 GCA_916049555.1 uncultured Candidatus Saccharibacteria bacterium
CGGAAACGCCGAGGTATGGTTGCAAGACGGCAGGAACTTTGAGCTTACCATCTTTTTCTGCAAAGTTTTCAATAACTGCAACCATGGTGCGAGCGAGTGAGATTGCGGTGCCATTAAGGGTATGTAAGGTTTCGATAGTACCATCTTTGCGGCGGACGCGGATATTGAGACCCTTAGCCTGGAAGTCGGTACAGTTAGAACAGCTGGTTAATTCACGATATTTTTGATCAACTGGAGACCAGTATTCAATGTCGTATTTCTTGGCAGCTGGGGCGCCGAGATCGCCTGCGGCAATATTAATAACGTGGTATGGAATACCAATTTCTTGCCAGATTTCTTCTTCAATGGCGCGGATTTTTTCGTGGATTTCTTTGCTTTGCTCTGGAAGACAGAATGAATACATTTCTAGTTTGTTAAACTGGTGGACACGGAAGAGGCCACGGGTATGTTTGCCAGAAGCACCAGCTTCCTTACGGAAACAGGCAGAAAAACCTGCGTAAAAGAGTGGAAGCTTATCTTCGTCGATGATTTCATCCATGTGGTAGCCGGTAATTGGCATTTCGGCGGTTGCAATCATGGCGAGATCTTCACCTTCAATGTAGTATTCATCACTCTGTTCAGAGCTTCTTGGTGCAAATCCAGTACCTTCGAGAACACGGGAATTGACCATATCAGGCACATCCATGAGAGTGAAGCCGTGCTCGGTAACTTTTTTAATACCAAATTGGACTAAGGCATTTTCGAGAAGAGCAAGACCGCCTTTGACATAGTAGAATTTAGCGCCGGCTACTTTGGCACCACGTTCGAAATCGACCCAGTCACGAGAGATGGCATAGTCGAGATGATCAACACCTTCGGCTTTTTGACCTCCCCAAGCTTTTACTTCAACACTGGCACTTTCATCACCAAGAGGGACATCCTCGAAGATAATGTTTGGTACGGTTTTTAGTAGGTCGCGGAACTCTTTATCTTCAACCTCTAATTTTGCTTCAAGCTCTGCAAGCTGTTCCTTCAATTCCTTGCCACGGGCAATCTGTTCCTCGGTTGGCTTGCTTCCCTTCATGCTGTCGGTATTTTGATTGCGTTCTTTGCGGAGATTTTCAACCTGCTGTAGTGTAGCTTTTCTGGTATCGTCGAGCGCAAGAAGTTTGTCGAGATCGACGTTTTTGTACATTTTTTCTGTAATGGAATGCTGAACTAACTCACGGTTGGCTCGGATGAAGTTGATATCTAGCATTTTTTACCTCTTTTCTTTGATTAATTATCGGTTTTGCGCTTGATGATTGGAAATGGTACGGCCTCGCGGCCGGAGACGCCTTCGAGCAGCCAGAAATTGCGTTCGGAGTTGCCCCAACCACAGGCTGGTGGCATACCATACTCGAGCATTTCAACAAAGTCTGTATCGAGCATTTGTGCTTCACTGTCGCCTTGGTCGCGCATTGATTGCTGTTCTTCAAAACGGGCTAGCTGATCTAAGGGATCGTTAAGCTCGGAGTAGCCGTTCCCCATTTCCGTACCAGCAATGATAGGATGGAAGCGCTCTGTGACGAGTGGATTCTCGGGTGAAATTTTGGCTAGTGGCGAGAGACTGAGCGGCTCTTCGATGAGCCAGAAAGGCCCACCGGATTTTTTACGGATTAACTTCCAGAGGTTGTCAATTAATCTTGGTGTGGACTGGTTTGGTTTAATTTCGACACCGTTACTCTTTAGAATTTGTTCAATTTTTGTGCGATCTGGTTGGAAAACATCAATATCAAAATGTTGCTTGATAAGATCGGCATATTTAATGCGTAGCCATTTTTGGTCTAAGTCAATTTCGAAACCGCCAACATTAAATTTGAGAGTCCCCCAGGTGCGCTTTGCGACATATTTGATCATCTCTTCGTAAAAATCCATGCCGTCATTGTAGTCTTCAAAAGCGGAATAGGATTCAAAGGCGATATGTTCTGGAAGGTGCTCATCATCGACGCCTTCATTGCGGAAGCGTGGACCGATGTCGTAAACCTTTTCAAAACCCGCGCCAAGTAGACGTTTGAGTGGCAATTCTTGTGAAATACGGAGGTAAAAATCTTCGTCAAGTGCATCCATATGGGTAACGAAAGGAGTAGCGTCGGCGCCTCCGGTGGTATGCTCGAGGATTGGGGTGTTAATCTCGATGAAGCCATGCTGATTCATGAAGTCACGCGTGGCCTGCCAGAAGATACTGCGACGGACAAGGCGCTCGCGAACTTCTGGATTCACATTCATATCAACATAGCGTCTGCGATAACGCTCTTCTTTATTAGTAAAACCATCGCGACCAGGGAGCGGACGGAGTGATTTTGTGAGTAGGCGCACGGAATTAGTGAAGACGGAAATTTCGCCAGTTTGTGATTTTCCGACCATACCTTCGGCTTCAACAAAATCACCAAGGTCGAGTAGCTTGAGGTTTTTGACGGAAATGAGTCCTTCAGCAACTTCACTCTCTTGTTTCATGAAGAGCTGAACCTCGCCGAAATAGTCGCGTAGCTTAACGAAAGCTAATTTGCCAAAGCTACGAATTGCGACGATACGACCGGCGATGATGACGGTTTTTTGATCGTATTGATCAAAATGTTCTAGGATGTCAGAAATTTTAGTATTGCGATTGGAGTGCGCAGGATAAGGGTTGATGCCGAGTTCTTTTAGCTCGGCGAGTTTACGGAGTCGCTCATCTCGGTAATCGCTTAGGGTAGTCATATTTTAGTATTATCCTGTTTATTAAATTTTCATGATTTCAGATTCTTTGGCTTTGAAGAGTTCGTCAATCTTGCCTGAGAAGTTTTTGATTAGTTCGTCAACTTCTTTTTCGCCACGTTTTTTAACGTCTTCAGAGAGATCTTCGGCAGCTTTAAGTTCTTTTCTGGCGTCATCGCGAATCTTGCGGAGTGCGACTTTGCCTTCTTCAACTTTAGTGGATGCCGTCTTTACGATTTCCTTACGGCGCTCTTCGGTGAGTGGTGGAACTGGAACACGAATAACACGTCCGTCATCGGCTGGGTTTAGGCCGAGAGTTTGGTCTGCGCGGATGGCAGAGGCGATGGATTGAATAGTTGATGGGTCAAAAGGCGTAATTAATAACATTGTGGCGTCGCCTGCAGTGATATTAGCTACTTGATTAAGTGGCATATATTGGCCATAGGCTTCAACTTTGACACCGGCAAGCATGTCTGGATGTGCGCGGCCAGTGCGAACTTTTTGCATTTCGGATTTAAAACGTTCAATAACGTTTTCCATGGCTTGTTGGTATTCTGAGTGGTCGAACATATTTTTCCTTGAATTAGATTCTTATTTATATCATATCACATTGAGGTGAGATCTACTTTGATTGAGGTAAGATCTACTTTGAGTGAGGCATATTTTAATTTAAGGAGGAAAGTTCTTTCTTGAACTCGTCGACTGAAATAGTGCGCACTTCGCCGGTTTTACGGTTGGTGATTTCTACGGTTTGATTCTCAAGAGTTTTATTTGAAATAACAACGCGATATGGAATACCCATGAGTTCGGCGTCGGCAAACTTCTCGCCTGGCCTAAGTTTTCGGTCATCAAGTAAGATTTGTTTACGGAAAGAGTTGTGTAGGTCAAGTGCCAGTGATTCGCCTTGATCACCGATACCGATAACATAGTATTTGAATGGGGCGATATTTTCTGGCCAGACTAAGCCTTTTTCGTCAGCAAATTTTTCAGCAATTACACCCATAACGCGAGAAACGCCGATGCCATAGCTTCCCATAAACACAGTCTTTTTGACGCCATCTTGGTCATCAAATTTGAGACCGATTGGCTCGGAAAATTTATAGCGCAAGGTAAAGATATTGCCAACTTCAGCGGCGGTGGTAGGAGTGAAATCTTCACGCTTGGCTCCGAGATCTGCAAGAACCTCATCGTTCATTACTTCTTCATTAATGGCGATAGTTTTGTCTTGATTAAGATAGATCGTATCTTCACCAATTGGTGTTAAGGTCTGAAATTCGTGGCTATATTTAGCAAAGGCACCGCCAGAAGCATAGGTTTTATAAGTGCAATCACCGAGACCGAGGCGCTGATAGATACGCATGTAGGCCCGATCGACTTCGTCGTAGAATTTGTTGTGAGTTTCTTCGTCGGCACAAAAACTATAGAGATCTTTCATTAAGAATTCACGCGTGCGAAGGATGCCGGATTTTGCGCGAAGTTCATTACGGAATTTATTTTGAAATTGATAAACGTAGACTGGAAGATCTTTGTAGGAAGAGATGAACTTAAACATTAGATTAGTGAGTGGCTCTTCGTGGGTTGGAGCAAGACCCAATTCACCCCCAGCGTTTAGTTTTGTTTTGAACCAGACGTCGATAACTTTATCGTCCCAACGATCAGTTTTTATCCATGGTTCTGGATTCTGCAAGGCGGTCATTTGCAGCTCCTGACAGCCAATTTGATCGAGCTCGTCACGAATAATGTCTTGAATTTTGTTTAAGGTAATTAAACCGAGCGGGAGAAAATCGTAAACTCCGGCCATTTCTTTATGAATGAAACCTGCACGGATCAATAATTGTGCGTTTCTTGAGGTCTCTTCCTTCCCTACTTCACGGAAGGTTTTGATAAAAGATTGACTTAATTTCATCCCTTGCCTTTCTCTTTAAAAATGATATTTAATAGATTATAGCATAGAGCTTGACATTTATAATACTTACGTGTATTTTATAAGACATGAAAAAAATTGTGAACCTGACAAAAGACGGTAAAGCCGAGCTTGAAAAAGAGTTAAAGGCCTTAATTGCCGAGCGTCCACAAGTTGCTGATCGTCTCGCTTATGCAAGGTCATTCGGTGATTTGAAAGAAAATCAGGAATATACTGACGCGCGCGCGGAGCAACGCCAGATCGAAACCAGAATCTTAGAGATTGAAGAAATCCTAAAAAATGCCAAAGTAATTGAGACTGGCTCTTTTGAAAAAGTATCAGTTGGTGCTAAGATTAGAATCAAAATGCTTGGTAAGGAACATGAATACACGATTGTGGGCGAAGTCGAAGCTGATCCTTTGAATGGACGTATTTCTGATATTTCACCAATTGGAAAAGCTATTATGGGAAAAAAGGTTGGCGACAAATATGTGCTTCCAAATGGCAATGAGGGTGAAATTCTTGCGATTGAATAGAAAAGATTAATCTAGAAAAATAATGCCACATTCGGCATTATTTTTTTATGAATCTACTGTATAAATAGTGGAATAGTGGTGATTTTTTATTTATGCAAAACCAATGACGTACATGAGGTAAAAAGCAACACCGTTTTTAATCATATGAAGTAGAATGCTGGCGTAGATGGAGTCGGTGAGGTCGCGAAGACAACAAAGGATGAGACTGAGACAGAAAACGTTGATGCCGACGTTCCATTGGCCGTGAGCGATGCCAAAAATAATTGAAGTTAAAATTATGGCAAGTTTCTTTCCGATGGTGTTTTTGAGGTGACCAAAGAGCCAACCGCGAAAGAGGATCTCTTCGAAAACTGGAGCAAAAATGACAAGAGCAATGAAGGCCAGGGCGCGATCGACGCCAACTAAGTAATGTGAAAAACCGACATCTTGAGTCTGATTGGCCTGGAACCAGGGGAATAATTCGAAGATTTTGAGGAGGACACCGGAGATGATGATATAGATGGCGAAGCCGATAATGCTTAGGGTAATATCTGTGAAGGTTGGAAGTCCTGTGAGTCCTAATTCTTTACGATTAGTTCGCCAGGGGTTAAAGATCTTTTGTAAAAAATTTAGTTTAGGGTATTTCTTGCCAAGTTTAATCGCGAAGTATGGGATAAAAATTAAGATAAAGGCGGCAAGAGCATAGGTTAGGCCAGAATAGATTGCGCTAAAAAGCGGAGTCCTAAAGGCAGCAAAACCAATTAGAAGAATCATTGGATAGCCAACAGCGAGTTCGGCGCCGTAACTAATTGCAAAGATTGAAATGGTGTAATTTGCAATGAATAGGAGTTTTCTCAGCTGGAATTTTGATTTACGGGGGGTTGACATCTGATTTCTTTTTCTAGTTATTTAGTAAATTTTAGAATATCAAGGATAGTAATGAATAGACTAAGCGCGAGTAGTGCGAGAAAGGCACGACCAACGATTTTTTCTTCAGTTTCCTTTTTTAATTTTTTCTTTCTTAGTTTATAGACACCGATAAGGAGCCAGCGACCACCATCGAGGGCCGGAATTGGTAAAACGTTCATACAAGCAAGTGAAATGGAAATGACGGCGGCGAGGAAGGCTAGGTTGGTTGGGCCAGCACTGGTGAAGGCCGGAAAGAGATTACCAATGATGCCGACAGGGCCAGAAACTGATTCACTAACTTTATTAATTTGTTGTTTACCTTCTTCCTTAAGATGATTGTCACTACTAAACTGACGAGTAATACCCTGAAAAATGTTTGCAACGAGTTGACCGATGCCAGAGAAGGTCTCTTTGGTGAGCTGAGCGGTTGTTCCAAGCCCGACTAGTGGTGCTGACCAGGTATAGTGAATGAGAAATTGTTCATCGCTACCTCTCATGGAAACTCCAAGGGATGGCTGGTTGCTACCTTCTGGATTGAGTGTTGCTGTGGCAAGGTATTTTTCGCTTGTCGGTGTGATTAGCTCATAGGTGGCGGATTTGCCGCGGTGAGTATTATTGAACTCTATGACAGTGTTTGGGGAGAGTACATCGATGGCATTGCTGAGGTCTTTGTTTTCGGAGATCCGAAGGATTTGAGACTGAGATTTAATACCAGCTTTTTCTGCTGGAGAATCTTTAATGACTTCTTGAATAATAACCGGCTGGATTTTCATCTTGGCATCGTCTTTGATAGTAAACTGATTTGGGAGGAATTGTGGCATGCCGGTCCAGGCTAAAATAGTGAAGATAAAGATGGCGGTGAGCCAGTTCATAATAACGCCACCAAAGAGAATCTGAGTTTTTTGCCAGAAATTAGTCGCGCCAAAAGTTCCCTTCTTGGTGTCGGCCGCGGATTCGCCATCCATAGCACAGAAGCCACCAATTGGTAGATAATTGAGGCTAAAAATTAGATATTTTTGCGGTTTTTCATATTCAGATTTTGGAAAACGTACCCAAAGATAATTTGATTTAGTATTTTTTTCGAGCTTTTGGCGAATTTTTGCAAGCGGAAGTTTACTTTGTTCTTCTTCTGGTAGGTTTTTAATGAAGTCCTCGACTTGATCTTTTGGTAAATGAATCCAAGCGATGGCGCGCGGTGGAAAGCCGATGCCAAATTCGTTTACTTTGACGCCATTTTTCTTAGCCATAAAGAAATGACCAAGCTCGTGAAGTACAACTAAGGTGGTGAGGACCAGGAAGCCGACAATTATTCCAAAAACTAAATTCATACTAGTATATTAGCATAATCTTTACTTAAAAAAAATAAACCCCCGTTTGGAGGTTTATTTTTTAATAGACGAATTATTCGTTAACACCAAGCTCGATGCGCTTAAACTGGCGGACGGTAATATTTTCACCGGTTTTGGCAATCATCTCTTTGATGAATTCAGCGACGGTTTTTGTGTCGTCAAGGATGTATGGCTGAAGCATAAGAACCTTATCAGAGAAAGCCTTTTTGATTTGGCCGTTAATGATTTGTTCTTTCATGTTTTCAGGTCCCTTGAAGTTGGCTTCAAATTCCGCAGCCTTTTCCTGGCGGGCAGCTTCTGGGATATCAGCTTCAGAAACATAAAGTGGGTTCATAGAAGCGATTTGCATAGCTAATTTGTGTGCAAGCTCCTTGAATTCATCGGTGTTAGCAACGAAACTAGTTTCACAGTTGACTTCAACGATGGCACCAAGACGGTTGTCGTGGACGTAAGATGCAATGATACCTTCACGAGTCTCGCGGTCACCACGTTTTTCAGCTTTGGTAAGGCCTTTCTCGCGCATTGCTTTGAGAGCCTTATCAAAATCACCGGCGGCTTCGACGAGGGCTTTTTTCGCATCGGTAAGACCAACACCGGAAAGCTCTTTGAGTTTTTTGATTGCATCAATGGTAATTTCTGCCATTTTATACTCCTTAATTTAATTTATTTTTTAGCTTGCTTGATTGCTTCAACGAAGTAGCCAAGGATGAGTTTTTCAGTCTTGGTGGAGTCGTCGTTAGCTGGAATAACGAAGTCAATGTCAGATGGATCGACATTAGTATCACAGATTGCAATGACAGGAATGTTTAAAGTTTTTGCTTCTTTGATAGCATTCTTATCTTCACAGGCATCAGTAACAATGACGAGGCTTGGCTGATCGGTCATTTCTTTGATACCACCATAGCGGATGTTAAGGGTTTCAATCTCTTCCTGGAAGCGCTGTACTTCAAGTTTTGAATAACGAGCTTCGAGTTCACCAGATTTCATGCGGCGCTCGAGGTCTTTGAGCTTCTTAATCTGACGGTTGACGGTCTCAACGTTGGTGAGAGTACCACCTACCCAACGTTCAGTGACGTATGGCATTTCGACAGATTCAGCAACTTCTTTAACGATTGCTTTGAGCTGTTTCTTGGTACCGACAAAGAGGATTTTTTTGCCATCTTTGACAACTTTTTCGATAACTGGAAGGGCGCGTTCGATACCTTCAACAGTCTTTTCGAGGTTAATGATATGGGTATCCTGGCGTTTGCTATGGATGTATTCAGCCATCTTAGGGTGCCAGCGTGAGGTCTTATGACCAAAGTGTGCTCCAGCTTCGAGGAGCTCTTTCATGTCGATTTTGATTGACATGTTTTCCTTTCTCTTCACTTCGCTTTTGTTTACAGGAAAACGCGCGAAGTTGTTTCATTAATTTAATAATGCATTTATTATACTATATTTTGATTTTTTGTATAGGGGTAGGAGAGCGTGAAAAACTCTATATCTTTACATTTATTCAATAATCTGGTATATTTTCTGTAATTATGAGTAAAAAAGAATTACAACCAAAAGATTACCGTTTTGTGGTCTTTACAGATGAGGCAGCGAATTTTTCTTTTCTAACTAAATCAACTGTAAAAAGCGACGAAACTGTAAAGTGGACTGATGGTAATGAATATCCATTAGTGAAGATGCAAATTTCTTCAGCTTCTCATCCATTCTTTACTGGTGAAGAGAAGATTATCGATACTGAGGGTCGTGTTGACCGCTTCAAGGCTCGTGCTAAGAAAGCTGAGGAACGTAAGGCTGCTCTTGCTAATAAGGCAAGAAAAGCTGAAAAAGAAGCTGAGAAGAAAGCCGCTAAGGAAGACTAATCAGAAATCTAAAATAAAGATAGCGAAAACTATCTTTATTTTTTTGCCAATTCCCTGCTATAATAAAGAGTAGGCGGGTCTTTAGCTCAGTTGGCTAGAGCGTACGATTCACATTCGTAAGGTCACTGGTTCGAGCCCAGTAAGACCCACCACAAGGAATTGATATTAATATGGAAGAAAAAATCAAAAGTTTAAAGAAAGAGGCGGAAGAGGTTACGCTTTTTTTGGCGGACCCGAACGCTTATATGAGCGAGGATTTTGCTTCCAAGTCAAAACGCCTAGCAGAAATTAATGAAATTATTGAGATTGATGAAAAAATTACACAGCTAAAACAAAATATCGTAGAGGCTGAGCAGCTGCTTAATGATGCGGATTTTGCGGAAATTGCTAAATCTGACATAGACCATGCGCAAAGTGAAATTGAGAAATTGACTTCTAGTCTTGAGGAAAAATTAGTGCCACGCGATCCGGATGATGATAAGCCGGTGATTATGGAGATTCGTGCTGGAGCTGGTGGAGATGAAGCTTCCCTGTTTGCAGCCGAGCTATATCGTATGTATTTGCGTTTTGCTGAGAAGCATGGCTTGAAGGTTGAACTGATGTCTGAAAATGCCAATGAGGCTGGTGGAATCAAGGAAGCCGTGATTAAAATTTCTGGTGAAAGGCCGTATGGTAGTTTAAAGTTTGAGGGCGGCGTGCACCGCGTACAACGTGTTCCAGCCACTGAGTCTCAGGGTAGAATTCACACTTCGACCGCTACTGTGGTAGCTTTACCAGAGGTGAAAGAATCGGAAATTGAGATTGATGAGAAAGACCTAAGGATTGATATTTATCATTCTGGTGGTCATGGTGGTCAGTCGGTCAACACAACTAACTCAGCGATTCGTATTACACATTATCCGTCTGGCCTTGTAGTAGCCATGCAGGATGAAAGGTCTCTTCGTCAGAATAAAGAGAAGGCAATGATGGTTTTGCGTACCCGCCTTAGTGAGATACGCCGTGCGGAGGAGGCAGCAAATGCTTCGGCTGCACGTAAGTCTTTGATTGGTACCGGTGACCGCTCGGAGAAAATTCGTACTTATAACTTTCCACAAGACCGCGTGACTGATCATCGCATCCATTATTCTCGCTCAAATATTGGGGCTGTGATGGATGGCGATATTGATGATATTTTGGCTGAGCTTAAGAAATTTGAGATTCAAGCAATTCGTGACGAAAACGGCATAACAGGATAGGGTTTTTATGGCGTTAACGATAAAAAAATGGCTGACGCAGGCGAAAACCTTGGTTAATCCACTGGACGCAGAGTTGATTTTGACGAATGTTTTTAAGGCGTCGGATCGGACTTTTTTGGTTAGTCATAGTGAAAAGATTTTATCTGCCGAGGAAAGACAGGTGGCGGATAAGATGCTAACCCTACGTGCGGTGAAGGTGCCACTAGCCTATATTACAAGTGAGAAATGGTTTTATGGACATAAATTTAAGGTAACTCCGGATGTCTTGATCCCTAGACCGGAAACTGAACAGATGGTGGAAACAACGATTGACCTATACAATATGCTTGCCACTAGGATTGTGATCAGGTATGAAGAAGCGGTGAAGGCGAGGATTGGGGTGATTGAGCCGAGTTGGCCAGATAATCCAAACGTGAAAGAAGAGTTGGAGAAAATCAAGGAAGAGATTTTATCTCCAGTGATGATTTTTGATGTGGGTACTGGTTCTGGGTGTGCGGCAATTTCGGTGGGGTTAGAGTGTACTCATGCGCAGGTTCTGGCGCTAGACATTTCGGAGCCGGCATTAAAAGTTGCGCGTGAAAATAAGACAAAACTAAAGGCGGAAAATGTAGTGTTTGCTCTCAGTGATTTACTTGATCGGATTTCAGATTCCGCGCCAGTGCCTGATATTATCATGGCCAATCTACCATACGTGGATCGCGATTGGGAATGGAGCTCACCTGAAATTGAATATGAGCCAAGTATTGCTTTGTTTGCGGAGAGGAATGGACTGGCTTTAATTTATAAATTAATGCGTCAGATTAAACAAAAATGGCCAGCTTTATTTGAAGATAAAAAGAGAAATCATCAGAAATTTTTGGTACTAGAATCAGATATTAGTCAGCAGGAGAGGATTATTCGTTATGCTAGGCGTTCTGGGTTTTCGTTGGTAAAAAAACAGGGCTTAATCACTTGCTTCGAATACTAAAGTTATTAGAACTGGTCTTTGAAAATTGACTGAAAAAATCACAGAGAAAATATCCCCAAGTGTTTTGGGGATATTTCTTTTTAGACTAGATTTCTACTGCTTGTAGGCTGCGAGAGTAAGTTCGAGGGTTTCAGTTTTACCACCTCTTACGACTGTGATTTTTACGGTATCACCGACGGAATATTCACCAATCAGGCTTGAAAGGGAGCCGGAGCTACCGATTTCTGTACCGTTAACGGCGGTAATAATGTCGTTCTCTTTTAAGCCTGCCTTATCACCAGCACTACCAGAGATAATGGCTTTATTATTTTTACTAGCTGCAATTAGGGCGCCGCGAGTAACGGAGAGATTTTTCTCTTTGGCGATGGTCGGGGTGAGATTGATATAACGGACACCAATCACGGCACGCTCAAAACCTTTACCACTGAGAACGTTTTTGATAATTCCCTTCACGCTTGAAATTGGGATGGCAAAACCGACGTTATTACCTTGACTGGCATAGGCGGTGTTGATACCAATTACTTCACCGGCGGCATTGACGAGCGGACCACCTGAGTTTCCTCCGTTAATGGCGGCATCGGTTTGAATCATGTCTGAAAGTGTTTCATACTGAGTGCGCCCAGAATCAGTAGCGGTGAGGCTGCGGCCCTTGCCGGAGATAATTCCAGAAGTTACGGAGTTTTGGTAGGCGCCGAGGGCATTGCCGATGGCGACAACCTGTTGACCAGCGGAAGTGGTTTTCGAATCACCAAGTTTAACTGGTGAAAGGTTATTGACGTTGTTGATTTTAATGATAGCAAAATCGTTGAGCGGATCGGTGCCGACAAGTTCAACATCTTCGTAAGCAGTGCCGTCATCTAGGATAACGCCGATTTTGCTAGCTCCCGAAACGACATGTTTGTTGGTAGCAACATAACCATCACTGCTGAGAATGAAGCCGGTTCCGGCAGCAGTTTGGCTGGTAGTTTCGTTACTGAAGAAAGATTTTTGATCAGTGCTTGTGACGATAGAGACGACACTTTTTGAGACGGCATTAGCGATGCTAGCAATCGAGCCTTCCGTAAAGTTGGCAGAGTTACTGTCCCGACTGATTTGGCCTGGATTGCCGAAGTTATTACCAGTAAGATTCCTAGTTAGGCTGAGATTGTAAATACTGCAGGCGAGCGCGAGGACTGAAAGAAAGATTGGAAGTTTATTGCTGGATGGTCTTTGGGATTCCTTGATATTTTTTGGTTTAAGAACTTTTTCAGCTTCCTCGGCTAATTCAGCTTTCTCGTCTACTTCAGCTTCCTCAACTTTTTTAGTTTTCTTATCTATCTCAACCTCCCCGACCTCTTCAGGTTCCTTAGACTCCTCGGCTTCCTTAGTCTCCTTAGTCTCCTCGACTTTCTCGACTGAGCCGCTATTTTTGTTACTTGATTCAAAATCACTTTCTTCAGTTTGAGAAGAAGCTAGTTTTTCTGTCATAAATTTACCTCCTTTAGACATTAAATAATGGTTTGCTAAACCAAAGCACGATAATCAGAATGAGAGCAAGTGAGAAAATGGTTGGAGTGGCGATTTTTTTGAAATTAAATTCTTCGTCACTGGAAATTTTGTTAAAAATATTACCAACAAGAAAGACTATCGTGGTGAGAATGATGGCGGATTGTGGAAGGAGAAAACCGATCTCTTTGAAGGTATAGACGATGAGCCAAGATTGGCAGAGCCAGGCAAATTCAGCAAAAATTAAACCCATCAAAAGTGAGAGGAATGAGAAATCTGGATCATCACCTTGCACGAGAACATGTCTGGCTGCAGCAAAACCGATGAGAAAATTGAATATAACTGGGAAAGCTGCGTTGGCACTGGCGGACATTAGGGTTGTTGCAGTGGTACCTAGAAAAACGGCGAGTAGAGCCTGAATACCAGAGGCGCGCTCAGTTGACATTGGTTTTAAAACAATGAGCCAGGCCGAGTAAAGAATGGCAAGGATGAAATGGATTGGGAGAAGAGTCGGGCCAGAGGCGTAAGTGATAAAGACGAAAGAAAAACCAACGATGAGGTCGACAAGGTTTGATTTGAGGTTGAGAAAAAGGTAGCGAGGACGGACGGCAAACATGCGCCACTTGGAAATGACGACTAGCAGTGCGCCAGGGATCCAGCTAGCAGTGCTAAAGGTGATAAATACAGAGCCAAGTCCAAGTAATAAGTTGAAAAAGGCGTGCAAAAAAGCACTTACGATATTACGGCCTTTACGAATCAAAATATAATCTGACATAGCAATATTATACCTTAAAATAGGCGGATTTTGTTAAATGGATAGAGCCTCAAGAGGACTGGGCCGACGATGCGACAGTATGGTATAGTGCCAAGTCCGTATCTTGAATCATATGAATGGGTGCCTTCGCGATTGTCGCCAGCCACAAAAATTTCGTTTTCTGGAACAATGATATCAACTTCGCCAGAGGTCTGGGCTTTTGGTCCATCATTGTCGGACTTTCTGGTTTCGTCGTCTGGGTGGAAGCCATCAGGATGTTCGTTATTATAAACTGTCAATACACCGTCTTTTACCGTGACGCGCTCGCCAGGAAAAGCGATGACGCGTTTAATAATGTATTGGTCGCGGATAGAAGTTTCGAGACCACATGTGAGTGGACCGGACGCATCGCCATTTAAGAAAACAATAACTTGTCCACGTTTTGGCACATAGGGCTTACCAAAAAAATGTGAGAGAGAAACCGCGGCACGATTGACGATGAGGCGATCCTGGCCATGTAGGGTATTTTCCATGGAGGCGCCAACTACGTTATATGAGCGCATGACGTAGGTATTTAAAAAAAGTGTGCCAAGGATGACAAAAATAATAAAGGTGACTAGGCTCAGAATGTCCTTCAGTAATGGGTGTCGTTGTTTGAAAAAAGAATTTTGATTATCCACCTTATAATTTTACCATAAAAAATAATGTTGGTTTTATAAAAACGTTGGTTTTACTTTTGATAGTAGTTTTTTAGGAATTCCTGTTTGAATTCTGTGAAAGTGTCGTTTTGGATGGCTTCGCGAATTTGTTCGGTTAAGTGGATAATGAAGCGCAGATTATGGACTGAGGCGAGGGTGTAGAATTTACTTTTTAATTCCCCGTCGCCGGATCGCCAAAGCGCGCGGAGTTCACCGCGTGTATATCCTGCTTTACAGGTTGGACAATCACAGTCTTCATCAAGTAGGAGGTTAGAGTCTTTGAATTTGCGGAGGTTAATGTCGCCGTATTTGGTATAAATCTTGCCATGGCGTGCTTCCCTGGTTGGTGCTACGCAATCAAAAGTGTCGGCGCTCATTTCTGCGCCATTTAAAATGTCATCAGGATGGGAAAGTCCAAGTAGGTGACGAGGTTTATTTTCTGGCAGTTCTTCGTTGCACCAGCGCAAGATTTCGGATAAGTCTTCTTTGAGGAAGGCACCACCAAGACCGTAACCATCAAAGGGCATCTCGCCGAGTTTTTTTGCAGTGCTGCGTCTTAAATCTTCCCAACGTCCACCCTGTAAGACGCCATAGAGGCTTTGTCGATAGCCGAGTGTGTCGCGCAGTTTCATATGTTCATCGAGGCTGCGTTTTGCCCAGCGTTCGGTGCGAGCTAAGGCTTCAACGTTGTAGTCATAATCATCAGCAAGTGAAGTGAGTTCGTCGAAAGCCATATGGATATCAGCGCCAATGCGACACTGGATTTGCATGGATTCTTCTGGGCCGATAAAATCCGGTTGTCCGTCAAAGGGGTCTGTGAAGTTAACACCTTGTTCGGTGACATGGGTAAGACGTTCTTTGTGAGCGGTGTTGGTGACGCCACGGTCTTTATCCATAGAGACAACTTTGCCAAGTCCGGATCCGAGAGACATAACCTGGAAGCCACCGGAATCGGTGAGGGTAGGGCCGTGCCAGCCAGACCATTTGGAAAGTCCACCTTCTTCGGCGATTTTGTACGACTTGCGACGAAGGTGGTAGCCATTACTTAGCATCGCCTGAGCGCCAATTTCTTGAAGTTGTTCGCTAGAGACAAAGCGGACATAACCTTGAGTACCGACCGTCATAAAAGCTGGAGTCTTGATTTTGCCGTGTGGGGTATGGATAATGCCAGCTCGGCCAAGTTTGCCAGGGATTTTATGGGTAATTTCAAAATGAAAATCGTAGGGGTCGGCAGTGGTCATGTTTAGTTCTCTTTTTGAGTTTTTGACTCAGAATCTTTTGATGTGGCTTTATTTTGAGCTTTCGATTTTGATTCTGGATTCTTTATCTCAGAGTCGTCTAGGTATGGACGGACCTTGGAAACGATGAGCAACTCGATTGGAGACAGGATAAACTCGAAACCAAGACCCATAAGATAGGCGAAGATTGCCTGATTAAGAAAATCATTGAATGGTAAGACGCCAAGGAAGGCAATAGTCTCGAAGACTAAGGTGTCGAGAAGGTGAGCAATCAGAGAGGACCCGAGAGCGCGAACGAGGAATAATCTTGAACCAGTCTTTTTCTTGATTTTCTCAAAGATGAAGTTGTTGGAAAACTGGGAGAAGAGGTAGCCAGCGAGTGAGCCGATGATGATGCGTGGTGCAAAGCCAAGAACGGAAGAGATGGCGGTGTGCATTTCTTCGGTGCCAGTGAATGGTGGCAGGATACAGACGATCCAAAAAACAATGGCGGCAAGAATATTAAGCAGAAGACTGGAAAGAATAACTGATTTGGCGGTTTTCTTACCATAGAATTCAATAATAATGTCGCCGAGGATGTAGGAAATTGGAAAACAGATCACTCCACCATCTACGGCAATGCCAAACATATCCCAAAGTTTGGTAGCGGCAAGGTTGGAGATGAGAAGAATGCCGGCTGAAATAGCGGTGAGATAAATCAGAGTTGTTTTGCGGATTTCGGTATTGTTTTTTACGGAATTAGAAGTTGACATCGATTGTTTCACCAAGTTTGTTTGAAATAGTACCGTGGACGTTTTTGAGTTCAATTGCTGCACAGGTTTCACCAGTGTAGTCTTTTTGAGTTGATTCGTAGGCAGCTTGATTAATCTCAGCTGCGGCAGGATAGGCTTCAGCTTGAATGCGGAGGGCACCAAGAGCGTCATTGGTGGCATAGATTTCTACTTTTGGATTATTTTTAATCTGGTTGTAGACTTTTTTGTTATTTTTGGTACCAATATAAAGTTTGCCATCGAGAATACCGGCAGCATCGAATGGGCGAAGATGTGGCTGATCGCCATCAGTGGTGGCAATAAGAAAAATACCTTCGAGAAATGGTAAAACTTGTTCCATAATGTTAACTCCTTGTTTTAAAATCTAATTTTAATATATTTTTGGTAGACCGAAAGTATCAATACTTTAAATTATCAATAAACTGATCTATCTTAATATCTATAATATTATGGCATAGCGAGCCAAAATAGTCTATTTGATTGGGTCTAATTATCCATCACTTTACGAATGGCGGCATACTCGTCGATGATGACTTTGATACAGCCAGCAATTGGGATGGCAATGAGACAGCCAATCAAGCCAAAGGCATACATACCGATGATGATGGAAATAAGGATGATGACTGGTGGCAAGCCAAGGCCTTTTCCCTGAACACGCGGACCGATGACATTATTTTCAATTTGCTGATAAATGATATAAAAGAGGAAGAAACTAAGGGCGGCCCATGGTGAGTTAACAAAAAGCAGGATTGAGTTGATGACACAAGTGATGACCGGGCCAAACATCGGAATAAGGTAGAAGAGGAAGGCGATGAGGCCGAGGGGGACGGCGATACTGCCTGAGACATTGAAAATAAGACAAAGGATGAAGACTACGGAGGCAGTGACGATGCCATCAAGTAGAGCAATTAATACCTGGACTGAGACATATTTAGCGACAACGGTACTCATTTTTGAGGTGACACGGTGCCATACGCGAGTGGCTTGAGAATCGCGTGGTGAAATAGCACGCCAGAAATCTTCGACCAATTGTGGACCTTCAAGCATGAAGAGAATGGTGAGGACGATGGTTAGGATGGTGTTGGTAATGATGGTGCCAATAGTGCCGACACCGGTGATGGCAATGTTGCTAATATTATTTAGTAAGGTATTACTAAAGTTTTTAGCTGCGGAAGTGATTTGAAGCTGGAGATCTGGGATACCAAAATAATTACCGAATTTATCGATGTCGATTTCACCAGTGACTGCAGCAATTTTTTGCGGTGCCGTGGAAAGAAAAACGGAAACTTGCGAAATA
This sequence comes from uncultured Candidatus Saccharibacteria bacterium, assembly GCA_916049555.1. Taxonomy (GTDB): domain Bacteria; phylum Patescibacteriota; class Saccharimonadia; order Saccharimonadales; family Saccharimonadaceae; genus Nanosyncoccus. Next base: position 17,689 of record CAJZIB010000006.1, read on the forward strand.
ATGACTGGGCCAATCACAGCGAGGATAATAGAAAAACCAAGCACGACGACAAGTACGGCGATGATGGTGGCTAGTTGCGGTCGTTCCTTTCTTTTGTCGATTTTGTCAATTAATTTGGCGAGTGGTTTTAGGGCGATAGCCAAAAAAGCTGAGATAAAAATGATAATTAAACCGCTGGCGGCCTTAAGAATTAAGTAGCCGAGTCCAGCAAAGGCGATAATAACTAGCCAAAAACGGATAAACGTCTTGGTATCGACCTCGATAGTGCGTGACATGAACCTCCTTTATTTTTATTAAGTATATCCGAGTTTAGTAGAAAAAGAAATAAGCTAGTTTAGGTACTGCCAAATCGGGGTGGCGCCATCAGATACGGTGTAGCCTCTTTCTGCGATTTTGTCGCGAAGTTCATCGGAAAGTTGGTAGTTTTTTGCCTTGCGGGCGGCTTGGCGAGATTCAATTAGCTGAAGCACTTCTACTGATGGGAGAAATTGATCAGAAAAGAGATTGAGGCCAAACAGATTTTCGATGAATGCCCACTCTGCTAGAGTTGGTGTGTTCTGATCGATAACGGAAAAAGCTTCGGCGGAATTAAGATTATTGGAAACACTCTCTAAGACTAGCTTTGTGAGATCGGTCTTTGAGATAGTTTCAGAGCTTAATAAATTACCGAGAAAATCTTGTAGTTCTTGAGTAGTTTTTAATGTAGCTATTTCAGGTTGTTCTTGCAATAACTTGGCGATTTGATTTTTCCATTTGAGGCGGCGATTTTTGGTGCCGGCAAGGTCGGTGAAGGTAAAATTACGCTCAGATTGATAATGGCCTTGCAAAATCCAGGTTTTATAGTCGGTTGGTGTAAAACCACGAGTAGAGAGGTCGGCAAGAGTGTAGGTATTGCCGAGTGATTTGCTAATTTTTTGGCCGTCAATAGTGATGAAGTTACAGTGGAGCCAGAAGCGACTCATGGTTTTTCCGAAAGCAGCTTCGGACTGAGCGATTTCGTTAGTGTGGTGGACTGGGATATGATCGATACCGCCAGTATGGATATCGAGTGGTTCACCAAGTTCAGTATGTGAGATGGTTGAACATTCAAGATGCCAACCGGGATAACCTGGGCGGCCTAGAAAATCCCAACGCATGGCGTGGTCTTCCCCAGCCTGAATAAATTTCCAGACTGCAAAGTCAGATGCATTGTGTTTCTCTGGATTAAATTCGACGCGAGCACCGGTTTTTAGGTGTTCTAAATCGAGTTTGGCAAAGTCTGCATAGTGAACAAATTTACTAGTATCGAAATAAATACCATCGGAAGTCTCATAGGTGTAGCCTTTTTTAATGAGATCTTCAACGATAGCGATATCTTCCTTGATAAAGTCTGTGGCACGAGCGATTTTGTTTGGCTTAATGAGATTTAGTGCGTAAAAATCTTTAAGGAAAGCCTCAGTGTAATAATCAGCAATTTCCCAAACGGTTTTATTTTCACGTTTGGCGCCTTTTTCTAGTTTGTCGTCCCCTTCGTCGCCGTCAGAGGTGAGATGGCCAACATCGGTAATATTCATCACACGATTGACTGTCCATTGGTTTAGGGTGAGGGTGCGAACGAGTAGGTCCCAGTAAATATAACTTGCGAAGTTGCCAATGTGGGCAAAACTGTATACGGTTGGTCCACAGGTGTAAATTTTGACGTTTTTAGGATCTTGTGGGATAAAATCTTCGATTTTTCTTGTTAGAGTGTTGTATAGTTTCATCTAAAAACTCCCAATAAATGTGGTTTCTGAATCTATAGATTCTTTTTCGTATTCCTCAATTAATTTAATTGAACAGCCGACGAGTTCGCGGAGGGTATCTTGATAATTTGTATCATAAATACGGAAGCCGGCAGCGTATGGATGTCCGCCACCACCAAAAAAGCCAGCGATTTTGTCGGCGACTGGAATAGAAGTGCGGATTTTGCCAGTTAATTTACCATCTGGGTAGGTTTTGATGGCAACGGCGATTTTGACACCTTCCACCATCTTCATTTCTTCCAGAATGAGCACGTTTGGATTATATTCGTCGGAATATTCTTGAATCTCATCCCATGGGATATGAATTGTGGAGAGCTGGCCATCAAGTGAGTAGTCGATACGATTAATCAGTTCAGCTTTGTAGGCGAGAATGCGCTGAGACTTTTTCATAAATTCTTTGCGGCGTTCTTCAAGTTCAGTAATATCGGCGCCGAGATCTTCAAGTTCGGCGGCTAGACGAAAAGTTTCACTAGTTACACCGGCTGAGGTGAGACCGAGAGTGTCGGAAAGAAGCCCCTGAAAAATATATTCTGCGGCGGTCTTATTGATATTTAAGTTGAGCTCCTTGGCGACCTTATAGATAAGATTGGTGCAGGATGGGAGATGTTCAATAATGGACTGATGTGGAAAATCGAGGTCGTCTGGGGTTTCATGGTGATCAAAAACAAAGACTGGTTTGGCGTAGAGAAGATTTCGAATGGTGAGATCATCGGTAAGTTTACTGAGTAGAATTTGTGCGGCAGTGTCGACAATAATATATCCATCGGCCTCATAATCGATTTCACTTTGGACTTTTGACCAATCAGTATAGTAACGAAGGTATTTTGGGATATTGACTGGGCAATACTCGGAAATTTGCTTATCAGGAAGTAAAGCTTCGAGCGCGAGCGCGGAGCCAAGTGAATCGCCATCTGGATTTTCCGCCTGAATAATACAGAGGCGAGATTTATTTGAAATAAACTGTTGAAAATTGTCGTACATTGATTTT